>DAII01000001.1 GCA_002496065.1 Methanobrevibacter sp. UBA586 | reverse complement strand
TTATATGCATGAGGTGGACAAGCTTTGCGATTATGTTGGAATTATCAATACGGGAAATCTTGTTGCATATGACACTCCACAGGGACTTAAAGACAGTCTAGTGGAATCCCAAAAGGAACACTTCTTAAAAGATGTTTCAACCACGTTAAATTCAGTTTTATCTGAAAATGCTGAAATGGATAATATANNATTGAATGAATTGAACTTCAGAAAGATTTCTTTCCTGTTGGAGAAAAATCATGATGAGATTATAATAGCTCTTAGAAAAAATCCTCATGTTCACAAATTAAACATTGCTAAAAATGGCCGTATTACTTTAAGAATTGATAATTTTGATGATGAGGCAGTTAGTAAAATTTTAAAAGATGTAATTGCTCATGGGGGTCTAATTAAATCTATTTTCACTGAAGAACCATCTCTTGAAGATGTATTCATTAAAGCTACAGCGGAGGTGAATGAAGATGAGCGAGCTTAAAAAGATTTGGTGGATGATTAAAAAAGACTTGCTAAGTCTTAAAAGGCATCCAAGTCGTTTGGTTTCAATTATTGCATTTCCAATCATAATGATTTTACTGTTCGGTTATGGTATGGGAGGAGAGTTGACAGACTTACCAATTGCTGTAGTATCTCAAAGCGATGGTAATCTAACAGATTTAACATTGGATACAATAAAATCAACAGAGGCATATAAGGTTGTTAAAATTACTGATGACATAAATGAGGCAAAGGGATTGGTAGATAGTGGAGAGCTTAAGGCAGCTATTATATTGCCTACAGACTATGATAATGCTTCAAGCGGATCAAAATCGGTTACATTTTATCTGGATTCATCAGATCAGATGGCATCACAGATATTAATTCCAACAACCCAGCAAATATTTTCCAAAATATCTGCAATGTCCTCTCAATCACAAAGCATGAATATGGCCAGTAATCAGGCTATTCAATTAACTCAACAAAACACAACAGTAAACGCTGCCACAGCAAACACATTAGATGAATTTGCCGAAGCGGTTAGTTTACATNNCTATGGAAGCATCAAGTATATTGACTTTTTAGTTCCTGCTATTTTGGGTATGACCGTAATGATGAGTTGTATGATGGGAATGGGTTCCTCTATAGCTGGTGAACGTGAAACAGGAGAATTGGCTAGGTTGTTCATGACTCCAACAAGCGTATCAACAGTTGTTGGAGGAAAGATTGTAGCTAAACTTGTAGTTGAACTTGGAAGGGCCTTGATTTTATTGATACTGGCCATTTTATTGTTTAATGTNNATATTGCTATTAATCGGTGCATTATGTTTCGTAGGTTTCGGTATAATGCTTTCTGCAAGAACAGCCACTCAGGAGGACTATACTCAGATGGTAATGCCATTCTGTATGCCGATGATGTTTGTATCAGGAGTATTTTATCCAATAGAAACAATGCCTTGGATTTTCCAAAAGATAGCATATATTTTCCCTTTGACATATCTAAACGATGCAATGAGGGGAGTTATGCTTAAAGGTCAAACTCTGGGTGATGTTTGGTTAGACATAGCTATCTTACTTGGATTTACATTAGTATTCTTCATTATAGGAGTTAAAACATTTAATAGGGACGTATAGGTGATTTCAATGAAAAAACAAATTTTAGTAGTATTTATAATTTTTATATTGTCTATCAGTCCAATTGCTGCAAATGACTGGAATACATTTCAGGAAAATATTCAGCATACAGGATATCTGGACGACTCTTCAGATTTTGTCTCAAACCTTTGGACTTCAAATTTAGGTTCTCCAATAAAATCTTCACCGGCTATACTTGACAATGATATTTTTATAGTGACCTGTGAGGGAATTTTAAAATCCATTGACATGGAAAATGGAGAATTAAACTGGGAATTAGATTTTGATTCTAGTTCAAATTCCTCATGTGTAATACATAATGGTACATTATATGTAGGCACTGAAAAAGGTCTTAAAGCGGTTGACATTGATAAGGAAAAAATTAAATGGGAATTTGATACTTCCAGTTCAGTTGAATCCACCCCATTTGTAACAAATGATACAATATTCTTCGGTTGTGATGACGGCCATCTATATGGTTTGGACATGAATGGAAACAAAACAGTGGATGTTGAATTGGGAGGGGAAATTAAATCATCTCCTATAGTTACCAACGATTCAATATTTGTGGGAAGTACAAACACCAAATTTTATGCCCTTAATTTGGACGGAAGTGAAAAATGGATTTTCACAACTGGGGACGAGATTCTTTCCACTCCTGCATATGGAAACAACAGCATAATATTCGGTTCAAATGATGGTACAGCCTACTGTGTAAATATTGAGAATGGAAATCTTGTTTGGAAGGCAGATCTTGACGATAATGTAAGAGCATCTGCTACAATAGACAATTACGACAACAATGTTTACCTTGGATCCGATGGTGGAAATCTTACATGTATGGACTTAAGGGATGGTAAGATTAAATGGTCATTTTCTACCGGTGCTCCTGTTGAATCCACTCCTGCATTGAAGGAAAATACAGTCGCATTTTGTTCTGACAATGGAAATGCCTACGTTTTAAATAAATTCACAGGTCGGGAAGAGCTTACATACAATCCTGGAGCTATCCTATTTAACAGTCCGATTTCATCTTCTCCTGTAATCTGTGGTAACAGTCTGTTCTTTGCCAGTGAAGATGCCTATTTATATTCATTGGATATTGAAAAACTAGACACTCCAATTTCCAATTTCCTATATTACAGTTTAGCTATTCTAATAGTGATTGTAGTAGTTTTAATAATCGTTATTAAAAAAGTTAAAGGTTCAAAAAAGATAAATAAAAAGAATAATAAAAAGTAACTTTTAATCACGGAAGTTTTAAAATGTATGGTCAAGATATGGAAACAATTAAAAAAGAAAATATGAATTTAGCCGATGACATTTATATTTTCGATACAACCTTGAGAGATGGAGAACAAGCTCCAGGGGTTGCTTTAACTGTTGACGAAAAAATCCAAATTGCTCAAAAGTTAGATAAACTCGGAGTCGACAAGCTCGAAGCAGGTTTTCCAGCATCATCTAAAGGAGAAGTAATGGCATGTAGTCAAATTAAAGATATTGTCGATGCTACCACTGTCGGATTGGCAAGAACAGTAAAAAAAGATATTGATGCAGTTCTTGAAGCTGATTTGGATTATATGCATACTTTTATTGGAACTTCTCCATTACACAGGGATTATAAACTTAAAATGGACAAGGAAACCATTATCGAAACAGCAATTGCCGGTGTTGAATACGGTAAGGATCATGGATTAACCGTAGAATTTTCAGCAGAGGATGCCACAAGAACGGAAAAAGAGTTCTTAATAAATGTTTATAAGGCGGTTGTAGATGCGGGAGCGGACTTCTTGAATGTTCCGGATACTGTCGGTGTATTGACTCCTGTGGTTACAAGGGAACTAATTTCAGACTTAAAGGCAGAGTTTAAAACTCCTATCAGTGTTCATTTCCACAATGATTTCGGTTTGGCTACCTCAAACACATTGACAGCTATTGAAAATGGTGCAAACCAAGCTCATGTTACAGTCAACGGTATTGGTGAGAGAACAGGTAACGCTTCACTTGAGGAATTGGCTGTAACCCTTAAGGCCGTATATGGTATTGACATTGGAATTGATACCACTCAACTGTACAACATGTCAGAATTTGTAGGCCGTATCACCGGTATTAAAATGCCTGTAAACAAGCCTATTGTAGGTGACAACGCCTTCGCCCATGAATCCGGTATCCATGTTCACGGAATTTTGAACAACGCACTAACATATGAACCGATATCTCCGGAACTTGTTGGCCATTCCAGAAGAATTGTCATAGGTAAGCATACTGGAGCAAATGCTTTGAAGTCAAAGCTAGAACAGTATCACATTGATTTAGATGATCAGCAATTCCAAAAGGTATTTGATCAGATTAAAGCATTAGGAGATAAAGGTAAAACTATTACTGACTCTGATTTAAAAGCTATTGCTATTACTGAAATCAGTGCAGCAAAAGAAACTCCAATTAAACTTATTGGACTCGGTCTATTGTCTGGAGCGGTTGTATCACCAACAGCTACAGTAAAATTAGAGATTGATGGTGTTGTTAAGGAAACATCATCCACTGGTGTAGGTCCTGTTGATGCTGCATTGAATGCTATTAAAGATTTAATTTCCGATACAATGGATATTGAACTTGAAGAATATAATTTAGAAGCTATTACAGGAGGTACTGATGCATTGGCTGAAGTATTTACTATAACTTCAGATTCTCATGGTAACAAGTCCACAGGAAGAGCAACTAACGATGACATTGTAATGGCTAGTATTTCTGCTGTTTTAGATTCAATCAACAAACTTTTACTCATTCAAAGAGCCAATGAGTAAATTTTATTCTTTCTTTTTTTTAAAATAAGCTTTTCATTTCTTTTTCAGAATGTTTTTTTCAAATAGGTATTTGGACAGTTCTATGTTTGATGTTCCCTTTCCCTTTGCACTAACCCTGTTTTTTTTGATTGCCTTCAAGACACTGTCGATATCCTTTTCACATTGGATTTCTGTAT
>DAII01000135.1:222-3642 GCA_002496065.1 Methanobrevibacter sp. UBA586 | reverse complement strand
TATTTAAATTTAATCATTTATTTAAGCTTATTTTTACAAATCGCTCATAATTTGAGAGTTTTAATTAATTTAACCAATATAAATCAATTTTATATAAAAAAAGAGAAAGTAATAGAATTTAAACAAATTCTATTTCAAATCCAATAACAGGATAATCCAAGGTAAAGTTTGTAATTACCTCAGGGGAAATTTCACCGAAGAATCCCTGAACATCACTATTTTTTGACCTGCCGTAAAGGTTGGCAACCCTACCTGCAATGAAACTTGGATTGTCGGNNCGCTGTCGGACAGTTCCATGCTGTATCCAAGGTTTTCAAGAATACTGGTTACAACAGACTTTATTTCAGTGAAGTTTGCTGAGGAGTGACAGACCAGTCCTGCCAGTTTTTTGGATGTTGTTGTTTTGTTTTCGGTTGAATCGTCAAGATAAAGAACATCTCCGATTTCAAAGATTTTTTGAGGGAGATCCTCATGCTTATTGTTTTCTAAAAATTCCATAAGGCTGTTAATAAGACTTGTTCTTATCATTGTTCCTTCAATTGTAATAGGTCTTGCCACCTGAACGTGGTCTTTCTCCGGTTGAAGCATCTTTTCGTAATGTGCTGTTTCGCTTGTAANNCCAACCATGACTTCACGGATGAGTTTTTCTGAAGTGAACCACTTGTTTGGATAGGCTACAGTTGCAACATCAGGTAATTCACCTTCGATTTTTTTGGTTCTGTATTGTATAGCTATATTTTCAACAATGTCCACTTCATGGAGGATGTCTGTTCTGAATGCAGGAATGTAGACCTTCAATGTATTGTCATCGATAATCTTTGAGTCAAATCTTGCCTTTGAGAGGAGTTCCTTGATTTCTTCTGCGTCAAGGTCGGTTCCGCCTATAAGTTCATTTGCCAAATCTACATGAACCTCTCCTACTTGTGGGGTCAAATCAGGTGTTACGATAGTTCTGTCATCGTATACGACTTCCATGCTTTTTATTTGTCCTCCAACTTCTGCAAATGAACTGCAGATAATGTTTAGGGTTTGGTTTACTGCCTTTTCATCGGTTCCAGTTACATCTACAATAATGTTTTTAACATCTTCAGTGATTTTAGTAAGTTCTCCGTTAATGATTGGAGGCATTGAAAGAATGTTTCCGTCCTTATCAAGAATCAGAGGATATTTGTCGAAATCCTCAATCAAATGAGCATAAGCAACTCCTTTTTCATGTTCCTTTAATATTTCATCAGGAGTCATCGGTTCGGTGGTTTCAAGAGAGATAAATGCATTTTCATCCTTTTCAGTTGCAATATAGTGATATGGAGCTTCTACAACATCTGCATTGTGAATACCAATAGCTACTTTCTTACGGTCACGTCCGATTACCCAATGGAGGTTTTCTTGGAAATCCATGATGTATTTGAGCTTGTCTCCTGTAAAGTCAACTCCTTCGATTTTTGCAAATCCGATGTATGGTCTGATAGCGGCTAGATCACTATCCACTTTCACGATTTCTCCGGACTCTTCAACAGGATATTCTGGAAGTCCGGTTTCCTGACCTATGAATCCCTTAAATGATCTGGCAACTCCCTCTACAGAAAGATTGTCAGGACGGTTTGGGAAGAATTCTACCTTGATTTCCTCGTCGTCAAAGTCCTCTATGTCACTTGCCATCATAGGCAGGCTGTCTATTAGCTCATCTTTCTCCATATCTATTCCTAAATCTTTCAAATCCTGATACTTGAATGTAATAACCGGCATTTAACAGTTCCTCCTAAATTCCATATATTGCCATAAAGAATATTGATTCGATTACAAAATGTAATGCTCTATGTTCTGCCTCATTCATCTCCACATTATTGAAGAACAGTGTATGTGTAATGTCAATCAAAAGATGGATGAAAGCAGCTAGAATTCCTATTTCCAAACTTAAAAATACTGCTGATAACACTAAAAAGTGGAAAATTGCTTCAATAAATTCATGAATTAACCATGTTGTTACATTGGAATCAACAGAATTATGCACAATTCCTCCAAATATTATGTAGAAATTGCTGAAAACCTTCCAGACAATTTGTGTATGAATTACGTCACTTATAGCTAGTACAAGTGCAATATAAAACCATAATAATTCCATTATATTTACAGTCCTTTATTTTTTGAATCAATAATAAGTTAAAGTATGGTTATTATTTATAATATAGTTAACTATGATTTTTTTTTTAACAGAAAATTTGAAAAAGAAAAAAAAGTAATTATTTCAAACTGTCTAAAAATGATAGAAATATTAAGTGGGATAATGCTTAAAATCATAGTCTTTGCACTTAAAGGTGAATGCAGCAATATAAAGAAAACGAGTTGTTTATCTAAAAAAGAAGAATAGAGAAAATTGATTAGGAGAAATATTAAGCTATTAAATAGTGTTGTACTTGGCTAATGTCAAAAGAAATGTGGGATTATCCAAAATTTGGAGGCGATGACTTCCAATTCCTGTAGCAATTTTTAGCTTTTGTTGTAGAATGGTTTGGAATTTAGTCATGTTAGAATTAATAATGTAATGTTTTATTATTCTAAATTAAGCTATTGTTTTATTTGAAAGTTTACACATTCTTAATAATGGATAATCCCATTGAGGTTCTTTTGTTTCAACAAGTTATATCTGGTGTTCAATCGTAGCTATAAAATCCTTTGCCTGAATTTATTCCAAGTTCTCCAGCATCTATCTTTTCCTTTATTTTTTTGCTAATCTTATATTCGATACTGTCTGGGTTATGGACATTTTCTTTCATCAGTCCGATGTTATATACTGTAGTAAGTCCAACTACGTCTATAATTTCGAATGGTCCTTTAGGAGCTCCAGTTGACAGTTTCCAAGTTAAATCAATGGTTTCAGGATTTGCAACATCATTTGCCCATAAACCCAGTCCAGCATCCAGAAATGGGATAAGCAAACTGTTTAAAATATATGCAGGTTGCTCTTTTTTAAGTTTGAGGGGAATCATATTTATGTTTTCAGCAAATTTTACAACTTCATCATAGTATTTCTGTTCCGTTCCGGAATGTCCCATTATCTCTGCGGTATTTTCCATCCAAATGTTATTGGCAAAATGAAGCGCTAAAAATTTTTCAGGTCTACCGGTATGCTCAGCAAGTTTACTCGGAAGTAATGTTGAAGAGTTAGTAGCGATTATGGTCTTTTCAGGCAAATATTTTTGTAGTTCTTGGTATAATGCAATTTTTTGTTTAGAGTCTTCGGCTATTGCTTCGATTACTAAATCGGCATCGATAGCAGCTTCTTCATAACTTGTTGTCATTTTTAAGCTATCAAATGCGTAGATAGCTCTTTTTTTAAGTTTCTCTATTTCTTCATTAGGTATTGTTTTATCATCACAGAAACCCCTGCAATAAGCTTCGGTGTTGATTTTCATTTCTTCC
>DAII01000135.1:0-138 GCA_002496065.1 Methanobrevibacter sp. UBA586 | reverse complement strand
CCTAAAACCCCCCCCCCTGCCACGACTATTTTTTTAAGTTCCATTTTCCCACTTTTTATATCTATTCAAATCATCAAAAATAAACTGTTTTTAATTAATTTATTTTTGAGTGTTTACTTGTTATAGTGGAACTTTTAT
>DAII01000024.1 GCA_002496065.1 Methanobrevibacter sp. UBA586 | reverse complement strand
TGCGTGCATACCCTGTGGTGTTTTCAGACGTAACATCTTAAACAAGTCAGCATATGAACTTGGTGCTGACAAAATAGCTACAGGACATAATTTGGATGATGAGATTCAATCATTTTTAATGAGCTTTGCAAGGGGAGATACAATTAAATTCTCCAAATTCGGTCCGGAACTGGATGTGATTCATCCAAAACTGGTTCCAAGAATAAAACCCCTTTGGAATACTCCTGAAAAGGAAGTGGGAATGTGGGCTGTTTTGAACAACATTGATATTCATCTAGAGGAATGTCCTTACTCCAAGCTGTCACTAAGGGCTAAAATCAAGGGATTCTTAAATAATGCAGAAGATAAAAATCCAGGTGTCAAACAAAACATAATGAAGTCATTTCAAAAGATATTGGCATTTGACAATGATATAAACACTCATCTTAATGAATGTACAATATGTGGTGAGCCTACCTCATCTGAAATCTGCAAGGCCTGTGAAATAAAAAAAGAAATAGAAGAATTAGATATTCTATGAGTGGCACACACTACAAGGTTCATAACTGCACTGATTAAATACTCTCTGTTGTTGAATGCCACTTTTTCACTCTTTTTTTGAGCCGTCGCCACATGACCTGTCGTTGAATTTATTGGAATTGTCACTTCTGCTTTAAAATAGTAGTATGTTACAGATTTCAAATCATTAGAATGAATTCTGCTTAAATTATAATAGAATTTATAACTGCTCACAGTTGGTTGAATGTCATCAATTTGAATATTGTCATATGCCATAAATCATTGCAATTAAAAATAGAACATATTTTTTAAAATATTATTGTTTTTAGGGTTTTTCTTTTAAAAAAAAGTTTTAGGAAGTCTAAACTTCCATCTAATTTCTCATAATTGCAAATGCCATATAAGCTATGAAAATTACAAGGAGGACAATTCCCTCTTTTTTATCAAATTTGTCTTGTGTTCTTGCAAATCCATAACAAAGAATGGTAACAAACAACATGAGAATCAAATCAATTAAAATGTTTGGCTGGAGCACAATAGGGCTGATTGTTGCACTGGCTGCGAGTACAAAAACAATATTGAACAAGTTACTTCCGATTACGTTACCTAGCACCAATTCATTTTCCTTCCTCTTTAAAGCGGTTAATGAAGTTGCAACCTCAGGTAGGGAAGTTCCTATTGATACGATTGTCAATCCAACAAGTGTTTCACTCATTCCAAAGCTCATTGCAATTGATGATGCACTATTTACCACCAGTTCTCCACCAATGATAATTCCCGCAAGTCCTACAATAATATAAACAATGCTTTTTGGAAGTGTCAGCTTCGGTTTTTCAACATACTGAGCATCCTTTGATTTTTTTGCTGTGTAAATTAAATAGAATAGATATATGCAGAGCAATATTAAAAGTATAACTCCTTCAACTCTTAAAATATCCCAACCAATAAATATGAATGCAACAATCGCAATTGTGGCAACAATCAGAAATGGAAAATCCTTTTCAAGCATTTGGCGTCCAATGGCCAGTTCTCCTACTGCAGCACAGAGTCCAATAATGAAAAGTAAATTAAAAAGGTTACTTCCGATTACGTTACTTACGGCCATTGCATTGTTTCCGGTCAGGGAAGCAGTAATTGAAACTGCAGCTTCGGGAGCACTTGTACCCATCGCAACAATTGTTAAACCTACGATGATGGTAGGTATTTTTAAAAGTGCAGCAATACTGCTTGATCCGCTTACAAAGTAATCTGCACCCTTAATTAAAAAAACAAAACCTATAATAAGTAAGATGATTTGTATGTTTAAATCAATCATCTTCTTCAGCCTCTTCGTTTTCTACATCATACTGAGGACCTAAATCGGTCACAAGGATTTTATCAATTTTATTTCCGTCCATATCTATGATTTCGAAACAGAATCTATCATAATTGAATTTTTCACCTTCATCAGGAATTTTACCTGAGAAACTTAAAAGAAATCCTGCTATTGTAGCAAAACTGTCTTCTTTTTCATCTGGAAATTCTTTGGTATATTCAAATAATTCCTTAAATCTATCAATTTGATATCTGCCGTCGATTAACCAGGTTCCATCATTTCTTTGAGTAGCTACAGGATCATCTGTTTCATCAATACCTGGAATATCTCCTACAATGCCCTCTAAAAGGTCATTTAAAGTAATTAAACCTGCAACACTACCAAATTCATCAACAACTAGGGACATATGAACATATTCCTTGTTTTCCTTATATTCCCTAAGCAATTCCAGTGATTCCAGATTTTCAGGAACTACTATAGGATTTTTAACAATCTCTTCAAGATTCATTTCTCTTTCTTCAAAAAGAACTGCAAGTATGTCCTTTGCCTGAACTACTCCTATAAAATCATCTAATTCTCCAGCAGCTATTGGGAATATGGAACGTTTACTTTCAATGATTTTTCTCTTGTTTTCATCATTGCTCGCTTCCAAATCAATCCAGATGATGTCATTTCTTGGAGTCATTATCATATCGACTTTCTGTTCATCCATTTTAAATACACGTTTGATAATGTCCTCTTCCTCTTTTTCAATACTNNAACCCTACTTTCCTCAACCATCAAGGCCAATTCCTCTTCGGTAATTGCGGTTTCAGGATTTTCTTTTATTCTGAGAAGAGTTAAAACTCCATTGGTTGACTTAGTCAGGATTGTGGCTATTGGCCCACATACCTTTGTAAGTATTTTCATGGATTTAGCTACCTTTACAGATACTTTTTCAGGATTATTTAAAGCAATCACTTTTGGCACCAGTTCTCCAATTACCAATGAGAAGTAGGTGGTTATCACTACGACTATTAAAAGACTTATTAGTTCAGGATAAGGAACATAATCCTTAATAACGGCTNNGATAATGCGGCTCCACCAAAAGCCCCGCTCAATACTCCAATAAGAGTGATTCCCATTTGAACCGCGGATAAAAATTGATTGGAATTATCCAGCAAGTCAGCTACAGTCTTAGCGTTTTTATTACCTTCATTAATCATTTTTTGAAGTTTGACCTTTCTGGAAGATACGACAGCCAACTCTGCTCCAGATAAAATTCCAGTCAAAATTACAAGTATTGCTATTATAATTATGTAAAATATCGTTTCATACATTTTCAATCGGACCTATTATTATAAATCACTTGCTAATTTGAAATCAGTGTTTCCATAAATTTCATTTTGCATTTCCTGAACTGCTTCAGAGGCTTCTTCACGACTAGCTACTTTTTTAAAGATTCTACGGGATTTCACTTTCAATGTTTTTCCACACACGCATTTACGAGTAGCTACTCCTTCCTTTGCATATAAGGCTCTTCCACAATCGCATCGAAATATAAGATACATTAGAACACCTAAAAAATTTAGTATATTATATTAATTAGTTTGAAATATTTAATATTATTTATCATCCGCCAAAGATTTTCATAAATAATGGGATGAATACTTTTGAAGGAAGTATGATTAGTGTTGCTATGCTGACACCAATATTTGTCCCAATCACAACCAGAAGGATTCTGCAGATGTTGTTGTGCCAGATGTCCTTCAAATGTTCAATTTTGCTTAAGCTTTTAATGTCCTTTTGACCTACATGTCTTAATTTTGCTTCGGTAAGTCCTGAAAACCAGCCTGCTGCNNATAACGGGTGTATGATGGTTAAAGGTGAAACCAAACCTCCAACAATGGCAGATATTAGTTTTGATCCAGACAGAATGGAACCTAGAAATCCCATTATCATGCTTATTACTACAAATTCCAGCACATTGTCTGTTATGTTTATCCCATTATAAAATGCCAGAAAAAATATCACAACAAAAAGAATGGGAATTAATGCAAGGATTATTTTAACCCAAGGGATTCCTTTTTTTTCGTCAACAACCCTTAAACTGTATAACGGAGGTAATGTTTCTGGATTGTCCAGATATCTGTAAATTCCAGGCTTATGGCCGGCACCTACCACAGCAACTATTTTTTCCTGAGGAAGATTCATTATATTTCCAGCAAGATATGCGTCTCTTTCCTTTACAAGAACTTCATATGCTCCAGGTGAAATTTCATTGAACATTTCCATGATTTCATCAAGATTTTCAGGATTTTTAAGTTCCTCAATATCAATTTCGTCTTCCAGTTCGTCCTTTTTGAAAATTGACACTATTGAATCCCAAAGAAAACTTACCTTTTCTTTTAAGGTCATTTTGTTGAGTGCACGTTGGAGGGTGACATTAATGTCCCTGTCAATTAGAGCTATTGGAATTCCAAGGTCTTCAGCAGCTTCTATTGCTCCAACCATTTCAGATCCAGGTTTAACATCTACGTCTTCACCGATTTTTGATTGGAAGTATCCAAGAAGTGTACTTGCAAGAAAGACGCCAATTTTATCATCTTTAATTATTTGAGTTACAGAAATAGAATCATCCTCTTCAATGCCTGCCATTTCATTTCTAATACGTGTATATCGGCCTTTGTCAAGTTCAATAGCCACTACATCAGGTTGCTGTTCGTAGATTGCATCCTTAACTTCCTCTACACTTTCATCAGATACGTGGGCAGTACCAATTATTGTTAAATAATCTCTATTCAAAATAACACTTCTCATAAAATAATTATTATTAATATATTGTTACTATTATAAAAGCTTAATTTTATTGTCGAGGTAGACACCTACATTGTCTGTTACATTTTTCAAAAGACAGTAATCAATATCTTCCTTATTTCCAATTTTTGTAAGTTTGATTCCTGAATTTGATTTATAAACTCCTTCACAGAGATTTTCATAGTTTCTACNNATTTTGCAAAATCTGTAAGTTCTACATCACTTCCAAGCTTATCAATCCAGTATAGTATTTCTCCACTTACCAAAAAGTCTTCAAGTGCAAAGTCGCCTCTGTAACCTGCCATGACAACATCAATTTCATTGTCACACATTTCAACTGCCTTTTGAGCCACAGCCTTTGCATTGGCAAGTGATCCTATCAAAACTGTTGAATTCATATTTTCCAGAATTCTGGTGCCGTTGCTTGTTGTTAAAATCAATGTTTTTGATTTGTCTGAAGGTATTTCAAATTCCTCCACCTTCTGAGGGGAGTTTCCAACATCAAAACCTTCAATCTTAATTCCTGATCTTTCCCCTGCAACAATTGAATTGTGCTTTTCACTTAATTCAAGGGCCTCTTCAGGTGAAAAAGAGGGTATTATTTCTTCAAAGTTATTCAATGCAAATGTAATTGTTGTACTTGCTCTTAAAGCANNATTATAGATACATCATCAGTACATGTTTTTTCCAAGGACAGTGATACTTTCATATTATTTAATATTATAGTTATTTTATAAATATTAATTATGAGAATAGTTACAACACCTATGTGTGAGGAAATAGTAAAACTTGCAGGGATTGAAAATTATAATGTAAATAAGTTTCCAACAGCTGAAGATGGGAATTTGGCCATTTTATTGTCTGAAAGCAAAACAGAGTTGGAATCGTTATATTTAAAATTAAACACTTTCAAACAAATCAAAGAATCAATCGAAAAGGTTGCTGAAAGATGTGGGGGAACTGCCAACGTTGATTTTAGCTCCTGTGAGATGGCTGCAAAATATCTGAATGATGAACCTGTTGAAAACTCCACTAGTGTAAGAGTATACTCTAATTTTCTCAAGGACATAGTTCTGGATATGGGATTTACCGTATCTGATGAGGATTATGACTATGCAGTTGCTCCAGATTACTTGATTGAAAAAATAGATGAAGATGTGGAGATTATAGAAATTCCTTCCCATGGTGCAGTATCACTTAATCCTATTAAAAGGGCATGTGAAAGATATGAAATTCTAGAAGATTTTATTAATAAGTAATCTTAAAAATATTTATGAATAGTTTAGTATGAGGAATAAATCATGTTTGAAACATTAACTTTTACAGGTGGAGTTCATAAAAGTGAAGAAATTAAGGAACTTATTGAAGATTTAGGAGGCTTCATTCTTCAGGAAAATGTTTTACAAATGGATTTGGTCCNNGGCGGTTCCTTTAGAAGATGTTGATAAAATAGAAAAGAAATCAAAAGAATTGTTGGCTAAACTTACAGTAGCACCTATGGCAGGTAGTGAAATAGCTATTGTTTCTCCAACTCTTGCAAGACATCACCTTCCTCATGCTGCTTGTGATATTTCTGAATTTTTACGTGAATACGGTGCAAAGGACAATATGATTGGTCTTGCCCGTGGAGATGGTAAAGGAACTTCTGGAATTACCGAAGAGGAAAAGGCCTTAATCAATGAACATGATGTGGCCGTTTTTGCTCTTGGAAGTTTTAAGGATTGTATAATTGAAAAATCATTCCTATATGATGATATTGACATTCCTGTTGTTGTAACTGGGGCTCCTGACATTCCTTTGGAGGAACTTCCTGGTGCAGATGCCTATGTGGGAGACCTTGGTAGAATTCCAAGAAGATTGAGAAGAGGTCCTGATGTTCGTGCTTTGGAAAATCTTGCAACTACAGTAGAGGAAATTTTAAACAACAAAAAAAGGGAAATGGTTCATGACCCACCTCTTGTACCTTCAATTGTTGTCAAGAATGCTATTGAAAATCAGGTTCCTGCAATTAAGGAGGTTATATCTCCACTTCCTGTAACCGGACAGCTTGATGGTGTTCGTGTAAAACTTGATTACGACAAATATCATGAAGATATTGAAAATGTGGTTATTGACAATAAAAAACTGTCAGAGATTGCTAAAATTAAAAAATCCGCAATGTACAATTACATTTTAGTGAAAATCTATTCAGAAAGTCAACTTGTTGAAAATGACATAATAATGGATTCTGAATTATGAATTTCCCTAAAAAAAGATTTTTATTCAAAATATCTCAACAACTTTTTTTATCTATTTTTTATTTCTGCCTATTGAATTACGCTTCCCATCTGTTCTATCCTCTCTCTACATTGGACTGCCTGATAATCGTAATTTGTCTTACTGTCATTGAGATTACTATGGTCTATGTTGAATTCGTAAGGTCAAATCCGATTTCTAGATTTTGCATTGAACTTTTGGATTCTCTGAATTGGTTTTCCCTGATGATTTTATTCCTTGTTTTAGCGATAGCTATCTTTAACTNNTTATTGTTGATTTTAGTTGTAGGTATTTTTATTTATGGGTATTATAATGCACATAATCCACAGATAACTGAGCGTACTTTGTATATGGATGACTTGGATGAAGAAATTGATATAATTCATTTGTCTGATATACATGTAGGGTCTATAAGAACACCATCTATTCTTAAAAAAATTGTTGCAAAAATCAATACATTGGATGCTGATGCAGTAATAATTTCTGGTGACCTTGCTGACGGAAGCAACAAAATACAACCTCATGATTTTGAAGAATTTAAAAAGGTAAAAGTCCCTGTAATATTTACTCCAGGTAATCATGACTATTACACAGGTATTGAAAATGTCTTTAAGGCATGTGAAAATGCAGGAATGATTGTTCTTGACAATGACCAAACTAAAATTAAGGGTCTGAATATATATGGGATTGGATTTGGAAGCGACGAACCTGACTTCAATTTAAGAAAGGACGAAAACAACCTTCTGATTTTACATATTCCCCACAATGTAGATGAATATTATGAAGTAGGATTTGATGTAATACTGTCAGGCCATACTCATGGAGGACAGTTCTATCCGGCCAACCTGTGGGTAGGGGCAGTATTTCCATTGTTGAGAGGACTATATGAACATGATGGAAAATATGTTAACGTTAGTGACGGTGTGGGAACCATGGGTCCTCCTGTAAGAATAGGTACAAAAAGTGAAGTTGGTCTTTTAAAATTAAGAAAAAGACCTTAAGCTATTCTTCTCATTCCATAGAAATTGATGGCATCCACAAGATCATTAAACTGTTCAAGTTCACGTTCAATCACATTTTCATCAATCATGTCAAAGCTGAGTTCACCATCAACACTAAGTGTATCCGGACCGTAGCCAACAATCCTTTCAACACCATCAGCACTTAGAATTCTTTCAGCGTCAAGTAAATGAACAAAGGCACGTCCTGGAAGAATGACTGATTCTTGAACATTATCCAAATCAATTTCCTCAAGGTCTTCCTTTGTAATTAGACATGCTATCTCCTTATTGACTCCAATTACGTTAACGCTATCGGCTCCAATTTTTCTAAAGATGTCCTCGATAAACGGAGCAGCTATTTTTGAAGTAATGATTGTTGCTTCTCCTGTAACCTTTTTAATAAACTGCAGGAAGATTTCATTTTCCTTGCTGGCTATTGCAAAAGGTCCTCCGGTTGTCGGATCACATAATGGGGTTCCGCTAACTCTAAAACTATACTCTTTGTTGATGCTTNNCTTTCAACCAGTTCCCTAAAGCTGTCAACACTTTGTGATTCAACATCCTTTAAAATAGGTTCGTTTCCAAGAATCAAACCTTCATTAAAAGTATTTGCAAATCTCATTAAAATAATTCCTTTTGCTCCCCATTCTTCCAGACTATTGCAGGTTTGTCTTAGGACATCGCCGTCATTAACTCCTGGAACTATTACGGAAGCTGCAGTCAAATCTATATTTTCACTAAACATTTTACATGCTTCAAGTGATGCTTCAGGGGTCTTGTCCTTAACCCACTGGCGCCTAAGCTCAGGATCATCTGAAAATATTGTAAATGTGACTTCATCCACTCCATTGTCCATAAGGGTAGTTGCCATTGAACTGTCGGTAATTCCCTTTCCGGATGTATATCCTAAATGGGACTTTAAGGACATTTGGTTAAGTGCAGATGTAAGGTTCTCCAAATAGGGATAGCAACTGACATCTCCCCCTCCGCTAATATTTGCCTTTATTTCCCCTCTGATTGGTTGCATCATCAATGTGGTTTGTATGTTGTTGATAACTTCAAATGGATTTTTAAATTCACTTTGTGTTTCACTAACTCCCTTACTGCATCTTTCACATCCTACAGTGTTTGGAAGACAATGGGCACATCCAAATGCCTTAANNTTTTCTGAAGTAACAATATTTACAAAAGCCATCACAATCTTTTCCAGGAATTCCTCCAACATCAGCTACAATTTGCATAAAAAGTAGTTTGTATATTATTATATTTATAAAATCCCTATTTTTTTTAAAATCAATTGGAAAAATTAGTTTCAATACATCGGTACAATAAAAATTTTTTACATTTATTATGGGCTTATTTTGTTGTTTTTGATATTGGTTTTTATTGAAAAATAGCTATTGAAACTATTTGGTTAGTATTTTTTCTAACTTAAAATGATTATTTTTTATTTTTTTTATTTTTTAAGTGATTTATGTTAAAATAGACTACGGCTGTTCTTTTTTGAAAGTAATACTTTTATATGCCTTTATCTTAAATTCATTAATTTTTATTATTGTTTATAAATCTTTCTAAAAAGGATTAAGGATAATATTTATATTANNTATTTAAGATAAAATAAAATTTGTATACCAAATGGCTGGCTATTGCAAAAACTTGCTTTGTAGCTTACTAAGATAAATAAAAAAAATTTGTTTTGTTTATTTTAGAGGTATATTTAAATATTTAAACTCTATAATTAGGAGGGAAAAAATGGCAAAGTTTGATGATAAAGTCGACTTATACGACGAAAGAGGCAAAGAAATTGCATCTGATATTCCAACACNNAAATCAAAGACATCGTACAAGGTGTAAAAAGAACTGTTGCAGTAAACTTAGAAGGGCTAGAAAAATCTATCAGAACAGGTGCAGTCGGTGGAGACAAATCTAGAATTTTAGGAAGAGAATTAGATCTC
>DAII01000067.1:1723-6999 GCA_002496065.1 Methanobrevibacter sp. UBA586 | reverse complement strand
CTATAAAACCTATATTCATAAAATTGCCCCTGCGGTTGTTAACATATATATCGATCCCAGAATAAACAGGATTCCACTTATCCTTCTTACATACTCTGATTTTTTTATAAATTTTTCAATGTTGATTTTGGATATGATATAGCTCAATACAAGAAGGGCCAATCCGAAACCTAAGGTATAGAGAACAATGTTTAAAGAGATGTAGAGAACCTCTGCAGTTGTTATGAGAACTGAGATTAATGAAATCAGATATCCTCCATAGNNCATGCAAGTGATGTAAGCACTCCTAAAACAAATGATCCTACAAGTCCTTCCCTTGAACTGCCTTCAAATGCAATGCTGAAAGTCCTGTTGAAAAGGAAAAGTAGCCCAACTGCAAACAGAATAAGCGCTGAAGCCAGCCTCACATATGGAATATAGCTGTAGAACATGATGGTAAAAAATGAGGTTATGAAAATCAGTGCTGTGAAAATTGAAAACAGGCCCAATATGAAAGCAAATATCTCCTTGTTTTTCCTGTTTTTAAGGGCAAATCCAAAAAGTATTGGGATTACTGGAATTATGCAGGGAGATATTATTGATGCTACACCTGTTAAAAAAGAAATGTAGGGAATAAAATCCATATCCATTCCCCACTACATATATTCAACCAACTCTTGAGGACCGTAAAATCCGTTGAGTCTTGCTTTTTCAGTTCCGTTGTTGTCAAGGAAGAGCATGATTGGAGTTACAGCAACATTGTATGCCCTTGCAACATCTGGCTGTTTGTCAATATCGATAATAGCTGTTACATATTTTTCATCAAGCTTTGATATTATCCTCTCATCAGCTAATGTTTCCTGCTCCAGCTTGTCGCACCAACCACAGACATCACTTTTGAAGACAACGAAAATGTCCTTATTCTGCTCGGTAGCAATCTGTTCTGCTTCCGTTAAATTGTCAGTAGTGTTTAAATCATCTCCTACCTTATCGCTGTCTGTGGCATATGCTGCTGACAGACCTCCGATAATAGCAACCAAAATAATGATGAAAACTACTTTTGTTACTCCTTTCATAGTTAGTAATAGAATATTCTATTATATATAAGTTCTATTTTTAAGAAGTACCATATCCTGAAGGTTCACACCAACATTTCTTGAAATGGTTCCGCATTTACAGCATAATAAAAAGTAGAGATCCTTATCAGTGTTGTCTATCTCTGTAAGTCCTTCAAAATTGCCCATTCCCTTGGATATGATGAACTTATGGTCGTTGAAAATTTCCCTGAATTCATCTGAAATCTCGCTGTCGACAAAACCTACCGTTCCGGCACCTATCTCGACAAGCTTTCCATAGCTGTCAAGACCCACATCCAATGCATCCTCTAGGCAGGCATCGTTTAGAATCGGTTCTGATTTGACGGCTATGGTAATGTCCAGCCCGTAGCTTTTGAGCTTTTCAAGAAGGAGCTTGTCAAAAACTATTTCCCCGGTGTTGTCAACCAAATACAATACTCTGTCGTGTTTCTCTATGGATTGTTTGAAGCTTTCGATGTCGTTGATTTTCAGTTCCCTTTCAAGAGCATCACCTATCAAGCTGTCAATATCAGTATCCAATGTAAATGCTCCAAAGTCTAGGATGTTTCCAATAATAGCTATTTTGACATAGTTTTCAAGGGAGTCATCCTTGTCAAGAATGCCCTTGACCTTTGGGAGATATTTCAATGCTATGCTGTTTCCCAAAACCTTTTCATTCCTATATGGATCTCTACAACCTGTTTTCTCCTTGATTATCCTGTGTATTATGGAGCCTGTTCCGTTGGAATTAGTATTTGCCTTAAAGTTCTCGGCCAGATAGCTGAATATTTCATTGAATACTTCCATCTTGAGATTGTCATCATCTGTGGAGAGATTCAGAGCCTCCCCTGCCTGTCTTAAAAAGCAGGGACCACATTCATGACTGATTTTCAACCTTTAGCCTCCATAGATTATCTGAATTAAATGTATTTCATCATCAGGCTGTATTTCTGTTTCCTCTATTACAAGCTCTCCGTTCTGCTTGCATACAAGTGACTGGCCAGATAGTTCCAAATCATCTAACAAGTCATTGATTGTATAGCTTTCAGGAAGTTCCCATGTTTCGTCAATATCTTTGTACTTTAATTTAAATTCCATCAAATACNNTTAGAAATGTACAGGTTCTGCACAGTTCGTTTGCAGATGGTTCACCGCATCTGCTACATCTTCTAAGCTTAAACTCTTTTTTGAACTCATCACCGATTGCTTCTTTTACCTTGTCATACCCCCTTAAGGTAGAGTACTTGATTGTAGGATGGTTTTCTGAAAGTTTGCTAATCATTTCTGAAACCTCCTTTCTGAATGACTGTTGAGCATAAGGACATCCTGCAAAATGAACCTCCAAGTCCTTTGCAACTGCATATAAACCAACTTCACGTTCTGGGACTTCACGCAAAGGTTTTATCTTAACCGTGAATTCCTTGGCCTTGGATTCCGTTTTTGGTCCGAACTTAGAGATGTTGTCCATATTTCCTTCCAGATAGTTCATCATTATTCCCTGAACCTCATCATCCAGATTATGACCCATAGCTATTTTGGTTGCTCCCATTTCACGGGCGGCCTTGTTTATGATGTCCCTTCTGAAAACTCCACAGTAGGTACATGACCCCCTATGATCTTCTCTTTCCATTATCTCATCAAGGGTAATTCCATAGACGTCCCTAATAGCTACGACCTTGTGTTCTATTCCAAGTCTTTCGGCATGGCGGATGGCTATGTCAATTCCGTCCTGGCGATAGTTGTCGATTCCCTCATCTACGGTTACTGCACAGAGATCTATGATGTGTCTTTTTCTATAGTCGTTTAGGATTTCCAAAAGTGTGACACTGTCTTTTCCTCCAGAAAGTGCAACCAAAACCTTATCACCCTTTTCAAGAAGCTTTTCCTTCTTGATGGTTTTAGCTACCTTTTTCTCAATGGATTTAATAAAACATTCCTTACATAAAAGTTGTCCTGATTCTTCTTTTTTAATAATAACATGAGGATTACCGCATTTTGTACAATTCAAAATTAATTCCTCCCTTATAAAGTTTCAACAAATTGAGCAAGTTGATTCAATGTATTTACCTCATATACGTGGGCTCCCGCGTCTTCATAGAGTGAAACGCAGCTATCCACAACATCCCACTTGTATCTGTCTTCAGGATTCAGGATTATGACCTTTTTGGATTGCTTTACCATTTCTTCTATAAAATTAACACTAAGCTGCTTTCCATCTTCTTTAGGACCTGCCCAATCTCTACAGTCAGTTAGCATTATAACATAAGATTTATTGTTTAGGTCAGCCATCTTTATGAATTTTTCAAATGATGTATACATATTGGAGGTTCCATGAATCATTGAATTCTTCATTCTCAAATCCTTTACCTTCACAAATGCATCTAACATTTCATCCTCATTCAATGCGTTTGTAGTTTCTATGACCTTATTGTCAAATTCAAATGTTCTGGAATTCTTAAATGCTGATTTGCATGAATACATCAGCATGAAAAACCAGCTACTTATCCATTCGCAGGATCCACTGATGTCGTTTAAAAACAGGTGCTGGTTTTTACGGTATCTTGGCTTTGCCTTAATCAGATTTACTGGAGTTCCCCCATATCTCATATTGGAGCGTATTGTTCTGCGCATGTCAATTCTATGAGTGTTTGCCTTAAGGTTTCTTCTTGAACGCTTGTTGGCAATTTTTCTTCCAAGTCTTTGGCATATTTCCAGCATACGGGGGTCAAAACGGTTTAACTTGGTTAAATCCGTATTCATCAGTTCCCCTTCCCTTTCAAGCTGATTTATCTCTTCCATAAGTGGTTGGCCTGATAGTTCCTTAAGCATCTTGTTGCTTAGCTTTTCCTTTTTGATTGCCTTCGCCCGGTTGTCTGTCTTTTTTATTACATACTTGTTTGATCTGGGACCATNNAATAGGCCTTTCCACTATCCTCGATAACCTTAGAGTCTTCAGATCCAAACTGCTTTTTAAATATTCCATCATAGATTCTGTTGAATTTTGCCAAGTCATATTTGTCCTTAACATAAATAGCTCTTAAAGCTGTTTTTAAAGTGTTCTTTCCAATTGACTCATTAAGATACACTTCACTTGCTGCCTGTGTACTTCGTACACTTACAGGTATTCCTGCCTCTCTCAATTGATTTGACAATTCAACAATCTTGTCTATCATAGTATCANNTTTTATTTTTTGAAAAATTCCTTTAGAACTCTTTTCTTGTCGTTTTCTGTTTTTATGACAACCCCTAGACTATCTTCTAATGCCTCATCAATAGGCTTGTCCTTAAGATTCATCACTGACTTAACCCAATCGACGGTTCCTCTCACTGAAGGTTTTTTCATCAGATTAAGATTACGAATGCTTTGAACAAGGTTTACTATTCTAGATACCTCTTCAGGTTTTGCGTCAGGTATTTTAGAAAGGACAATGTCCATTTCACGGGCAGGAGACGGATATGGAATATATAAGAACAGACATCTGTCCTTGGTTTCATCCAGAAGTGACCTTTGAGAGTTGGATGTTAGAATAACTACCAAATCATTCTGCAAGTCAAAGGTTCCCAAATCGTTGACAGTAATCTGCTTTTCTCCCAATGCCTGTAAAAGAAAGCTTTCCACTTCCTCATCTGCCTTGTCAATCTCATCGATTAGCAATATGGATGGCTTTTCATTTAAGAATGCCTTGAGCAAAGGTCTTTTAATAAAATACTGATCTTCAAAGATTTCTCCTTCACCTTCATGATTTATACGGGCTGCTTNNGAAGATGCAATAGCTGTTTTTGATAGTTCCACTCCCCGACAATCTGCTCGAATGTGATTCCCTCATAACATTGTATTCTGAAAAAGTCCCTGTCAAAGGCCTTTGAAACTACCTTGGCAAGTTCCGTTTTACCTACACCAGGTGGGCCTTCAATTAACATTGGTTTGCCTAAAATTAAAGATAGATATAATGTGGTGGAAATTTCATTATTTGAAACGTAATTATTGTCTATTAATATTTTATCAATATCTGTAATTCTTAAATCTTTATTAATCAAAATAAAACCCTCCTTCTTTTATAAATTATCCATATCTATAATATAAAATTAACTTTTTAAGGTTTAAATATTTATACAATGAAAATTAACACATATTATCAAAAGGAGGTGTAAAAATGAAAAAAAGTATGAAATTCGTTAAAATACTGGTTATCATAATAATTGCGATAGCTATCTATTTCA
>DAII01000067.1:0-1673 GCA_002496065.1 Methanobrevibacter sp. UBA586 | reverse complement strand
ATCCGAACGGAACAAATGAGGAAGTAAGTCTCAATGATGCCGACTACCAAGCATATGACAATGATTATGGAGGATCTCCCGGATAAACACATTAGATTATCCACAATCATCTTTTTATTTTTTAAAACAAATCAAAGTCCTGAACATAATCCTTTCTTGTAACCATAGTNNAGTTCAGCTCCCAAATATGCTGCATGTTCCAATCTTGTCACTAGGCCCTTTTTAATAATTTCATCTGAAATTTCCTTGGCTGTTTTTCCTTCAAATACCATGTCTGGAGTGTTTTTGGTGAAATGAACAACGATTATCTTGCTGTTTTCCAGTGAGGTTCCATAGTCTATGACAATCTTAAAGCTTCCAGCAGTGTCTCTTACAAATTTTATTTCTTCAGAAGGCATTATCACTTCCAAATTNNCCTTCAATTGAGGATTGTAATTTCTTGTGCTTGTCCTTGAATTCTACCAGATTGATTCCCAAGTCCTTTGGGATTGAACTCCTGTGCTTTGCAAGAAACATCATCTTGCTTGCAGTGGCCAGTTCCCTTACGCTTCCACGGGTCTTTCCACTTTCTTCAGGTGTAAACAATATACTCACTCCCAATTCCATACCTATTCCTGCAAGCAAAGCGTTTACCCCTCCTGAATCAGCGTCCATCAGTTCAGTTACGTTTCCAACACCAAAAAACATAGGGGCTGGNNTGAAAATCGTCACAGGCGATTATTGATTCCACTATGCTGGAACTGTTTATGGGGTCAAGAATCATGTCTGCGATATATATGAGACCCTCGGTTTTTTCAATGAGTTCCTCCATTAAGGATACTCTTTCCTCAGGTGTCTTTGGGGTGAGTCCCTTGGAGAAGTTGGTTGGAAGCAGAACTGCTGGAACGTCATGTTTCTTAAGTGTATCCACCACCTTGCTATAGTTTCCCAAATCAAGGCTTAATACCATGTCTATTCCATGTTCACATGCCACTTTGATTTCATTTGTGTTTAGAGTGTCTATGCTCAATGGCCTGTCTCCCACAATCGGCCTCAATGTTTCNNAGGAATTCTTTCTGAGTAGTCTTCACCTGCAGCCATTCCTATATCTATCATGTCCGCTCCGGAATCTACAAAAAACTGGCATTTGTGAATAAGCTCTTCCTTTGATAGGAAAGGAGCGTTTGCAATTTCGGCTAGCACCCTCATTGGGAAATCTTCACCTACTGCAAGGTTTCTCACGAGGATATTGTTTGGTTTTTCAAGAAGTTCCATTTTCAGTTCCTCATCGTTTTCAAACTCCTCGATGAAGTTTAATGCTTGCCTTCTTTTTTCCTCTTCGATTAGCTTATCTGCAGGCTTTGATGTAGATAGCTCTATTGAATCCAACAAATTCAACACCATCGCCAAATCTGCACCATCAGTTGAGCCTTTAAATGTAGGTATTCCTAATGACTCAGCTATTTCATCAGTGTCTTTTTTAATTAAACCTGGGACTAGAATCATGTCGATTTTATCTAATTCTGATTCGAAATTGCTCTTCACTTCCCTGATAATCTGCCTTGGAGTCAGAAATGCTGCAACTTGAGTATCTGCAACATGAATCATTACATTTTCATTAACCTCTGAGACCACATCACTAATCAAGGGATAGACCAAATTTCCAGTAACTATTAAAACATTCATTGAAAACA
>DAII01000125.1 GCA_002496065.1 Methanobrevibacter sp. UBA586 | reverse complement strand
TTTTAGATGGAACGATACCTCTTTCCAAAAGATAGTCACTTACAGGATCAATAGCTGATGAAGCCATGACCATCTCAACGTGAACCTGAGCATAGGACAAAGTTTCTGCATACACTAAATTATACCAATCGGAAAATGATTTCAAGGCACTGTTGTAATCGTATCCTGGCATCAAATCAATATCTATCTTACCTGATTTGTTCACAGTGAAATTCTTGTAGTTTCCGTCAATATTTTTTAGAACCTCGTTCATATAATCATATTCAACATCCGTGAACTGCCACATGTACAGCGTAATTCCAGTTACGTTAAATGAATAGACACCATCCATATGAGTCAGGTTTTCTTTTAATCCTTCAATATCCGAAGCTGAAGAAAGATCCAAATACATGGTCTCGTTGTTGCTTGGCACGACCTTCTCAATCGTACTTACAACCTCAGGAACCTCGTCATAAAGAGGAGCCAAAAAGAAAGCTCCGCCTAGACATCCAATTATAAAAGCACAAACCAATACTAGAGCAGCTTCCTTTTTAGGCATGAACGGTTTCAGCATTCCAATGGAAAAAACAAAAACCATTATTATAATAAATAAGATTATATAAACTACTGTAGTCAATATATCCATAAATTCACTCGCCATTAAAACTTTTTTTAATATAATTAATTTTATTATTAATCCATAAAAAAAGTTTTGTATAAGTTATATTTTTTTTATGACGATATTTTTGGAATCTTCACTCCAGACAATCAAAACCTTGTTGGTCCCCTTGTTTAGCTTCAGATTGGAATACAGGTTATCTGCCTTGACTGTTTGGGACAGTCCCTTTGTCTTTCCGTCATGAAGCCTCACTTCAGATGACATTACCTTGGATTTGACCATTACGGAAATGTCACTGTTGAATTCCAATGTTTCAATTTTTTGAGCACCCATTCCCTCACTGTAAACCTTGTCGATTCCGTTAGCCAGCCGTTTCAGCTCCCCTTCGGCATTTATCGTGTTAGAAACATCCAAGGTAGTTGCAATGGCCAATTGAGCGATAGGTATTGTGAATATAAGCAATACCATTATGGAGATTGCAAATAGAAACAATACCTCCACAGACATCTGACCACTATCTTCCCCAATCATTTAAACCACTAAAATCATGTGTTTTGATATAATCATAATCAAATCCCCAAATAAAATAGCTGTTATCAATCCAGCCGTTATGAATGGAGCGAAAGGAAAGCCTAGCTTAATGGAAACGTAATTTGAAATGATGTTTTGAGAGTTCATGATTTTTAAAAGGAACATATCCTTTTTTGTCAGACCTCCGGCACTTATTGACTTGAAGCAATAGGAGTAGTTTGAATCATCCTTAAGCCTATAGACCTTCAGATTACCACCAACATCATTTATCAGGCTAATGATGTCCTTATTGTTGAAATAATAGTCATTGACAATCATTCCCTCCTCAAGATCCTTGACCTCAATCAGACGGTTGAAATTGACCCTTACGAAAAAAAGGAAGTTTTTGTAGTTAAGCAGATTTAAAAACAGCTCCCCTCCATTGTCAAAAACGGTGTTCTTGACATTCAAATAAAATATCATCATAACCAAAANNTAATGGGAAGCTTATGATGATTGCATTTAGAATTATGGAAAAGGAAACCGGATATAGCGAAAGCTCAGGATAGATGTTGAAATATGGGATAGCTGTAAGAAACGGTATTGTGGCAGCTATTCCTGTAAGAAGCTTTACATCTCCTCCACCCCATATCTTCAGTCTCCATAAAAGGTAGCAGACCACATAGGTAATGGAGAGTGAAATTATAGAGGCTAAAAAATGTTTTACGTTGTTTGTAAGCAATGTCAATATGAGATTTGAAACAACACCAAAGACNNAAGATAAAGAAATCCTATCATGAATTATACCTTTTTTAATGTCATAATTCGAAGCAACAATGCAGAGAAATATTGTTGTGATAATTTGTATAATAAAAATATATTCATAAACCATGTTTTATAGTTAAACAAGGAATATATATTAATTAAATAGAAAATAAGAATGTTAAATTGATTTTAAACTGTAAACTTAAGCTACTATTCCAGCAGGATTATGTTTTTTGGATTGATTTTAATATACTCTGGAACGGTAAAGTCATGGTCATGGATTTCCTTATCGTATATCCACCACAGGTCATTAACCAACTTTATATCCCACTCAAAAGGCATTTCAACCACTTCAGCATTCTTTGTACTTATGGCATTAAGGTCATCCTTATCTGCAAAGGTAAAGTCGTGTGCCCTTATTCCGGCATAGGAGATGTTTTTGGAAATCTTTTCTGCACTTTCAAGCACTATGTTGCCCCAATCCAATGCCCTGAAATGACGATCGTCAATTATTTCTATTTCTGAAATATTCTTACATCCTGTAATTCTTGCAACCTGAACCTTTTCAGGCTTTTCGAATATGTCATAGGTCTTTCCTTCAGCTATAATCTTGCCTTTGTCCATTACTATGAGCTCATCACAGAACTGGAATGCATCGTCACGATCATGGGTAACCATAATAATAAAACCATCGAACTCCTCAAGTAGATTAATGAGTTCCCTACGAAGCTGATCCTTCAGGTAGGTGTCCATTGCACTGAACGGTTCATCCAATAGAATAACATCAGGATCGTATGCAATTATACGGGCAAGTGCAACTCTCTGCTGCTGACCTCCAGACAGCTGTCTCGGATACCTTTTCTCCAATCCCTCAAGACGAAACTTCTTTACAAGTTCTTCTATCCTTCCATAATTTTCCTTGGCCAAGCCAACNNCCAACTGCAATGTTTTCTTCAACTGTCATGTTGGGAAACAGTGCATAATTCTGGAACAGATAGCCAACATTTCTCTTTTGAGGTTTCAGATTGATTTTTTTACTGGAGTCAAAATAAACCTCTTCATCATCCAGCTTTACACTTATGATACCTTCATCTGGAGTTACAATTCCTGCAATGGATTTTAGGGTCATACTCTTACCACAACCTGAAGGACCCAAAATACCGAAATTTTGAGTTTTCAAGTCAAAGTTCACATCCAGATCAAATTCATTGAGTTCTTTTTGAATATTTACTTTTAATAGCTTATCACTCATAATATGTTCCTTTTTTGATAGTTTACACATGCTTCATGCTTATTAAATAATATATTGCTTTCTCTATAAAAATATTCTCACAATATGCCTTATTTACAGAAATTACTATCGAATTATTTTAGAAATCACAATGTAAATTTATCTGCCAAAGTTTCTCCAATAACTCTAAATATCCCGTATCATCGACTTCATTTTCTTTGTAAACCAAGAGGCCTACACTTATGAAAGTTAATAAATCTGAATATTTGTCCAGTTCATTAAATTCAATAACATCTCTAAAAAAATATTGTAAGTAACATCCTAATAAGGATTGTAATTTGGTAACTAATAATTCAAAAGTAAAAAAAGAGAGAGTTCGACAATACTAATTGACTCTACGGATAATAACATCACCAAAATTCATAGAATCACCCATCATTTCTAACAAAACAAAATTCTTACTGTCACTGATGAACTCATCTATGAATTTAACAAGGTATTTCAAAGTAGACTTATTTTCAGAAGAGTCTGAAATTGTGTCCCAATCTTTAGAATCAGAACTCCAATCTTTTAATGATGGGTTGTAAAAAAATATTTCATTTAAACCATTTTTATTAAATCTGATTTTGAACCCTCTTGAAACATCACCATATTCTATAGAGTACTCTTTTTCAGAAAAACCCGTTTGTAATTCTTCATCTGCCATATCCAAGAGCCTATTTACTAACTCGTCGTGGGTTTCTCCTGTAAGTTTGCACATTTTCATCAGCTTGCTGGTGCTTTTATATATGTGTATTGATTTATATTTTGCCATCTTCATTACCATATTTTTGAACTAATCTTACAATAACATTATTAAATGATTCACCTTTTGTGATTTTATGTTTTTTCAGTCTTTCCACAGTTTCCGGTTTTAAATTTAGTGTGGTTTTAGCATCTATCAATATTATTCCTCCTTAATACATGTATAATGTATTATTGAATATCATAATATATATGCCTTATAGATAATTGAATAAAAAAAAGAGCATTGACAGAAAGGAAATGGAAAGAAAATAAAATATAAATTTATAGTGTTCCGTTAATCAACGAAAACTGTTCCGAGAGAGGTTATTTATATTAAATATTCGTTATCTGCTTTCCATCAACACTCTTCTTTTGTTTAATATATGTTTGTTATTATAATAATTATCAAAAATTACATGTGTTTTTATACCAAGGTGGAAAAATATGTATTACACTTCATCAAAATTAGATAAAACCAAAACCTTTATATAGTATGCTACACAATATAGTATACAGTGTACAGATAACTGTACTCAAAATGATTAAGAGAAGATATTATGGCAAATCCAGAACCAATAAAAATAAACGAAGAAAACAAAGAAGAATTAACTAAAATGTTCCTTGAAGAATTAAAAAACCCATCAATGACTTTTACTGAAAAACAAAAAGAAATCATTAAAAAAGAGAATGCAGATGAGAGAATGGTTCGCATATGTTATGGTAATGATTATGAATGGTGGGAAATTATTTATTGGAGTAATTATGTACCAATAAAGGTAATTAATGATTTCAAGAACAGAGAAGAAGCAGTTAAATTTACTGATACTGTCCTTGAAGCAACAAAAGACAAGATATATTTTGTAGATGTAGAAATTGACGAAAACAAGGAAGATTACAGTGAAGAAATAGAAAAACAACTTGCCAAATGGAAATAAAAAAACATTTCCATTCTTATTTTTTTTAAAAAGATTTCATATAAATACTATTTTTCAAAAAAGTTTTCATTTAAGAGCTCGTTTTTAGCTTCTCATTTGTGATTTGAAGGATCACTAATGCAATATTTTGACAAGCGGCACCAATCAAGTGTAAAAAATGTCGGCTTCAGGAGCATATATATACACAACGAAAGAACAATACCCGAAAAAGGTAAAAAACGATAAGTATATATACTATACTACATAAGGCAATAAAAAGGAACAGCTAAAAAATTGTTCTGATAGGGTTAAAAATGTACAAAATATAGGAGATATTATATAGTTATC
>DAII01000011.1:1000-8472 GCA_002496065.1 Methanobrevibacter sp. UBA586 | reverse complement strand
ATCTTATTTTTATATTTATAACTATTTTTAACAACTATTTTTCAGATTTTTATTTTTAATCATTATCCTAATTAGACATATTCTGAATTAATCAATATCATCCCGTAAAACTAGTAAGTATTATTATTTATTAGAAATAAANNGATTTATTTTTTAAGCTGATATTATGGTAGAAATATTTGAAAAATTAGGGTATAAACTTCAAAAGTGTAAAACTTGTGGACATGAGTTTTATTCCCAAGTTGATAGGAACACCTGTGGGGACGCTCCTTGTGATGAATATTCATTTATTGGAAACCCTGCAACTGACAAACCTTATACGCTTTATGAAATTCAACAAGTTTTTAGAGAATTCTTAGAAAAAGAAGGCCACACACATATATCACGTTATCCAATTTTAGNNTTAGCAAAAAGATGGAGAGATGATGTTTTTTTAGTTGGAGCTTCTATTTTCTGTTTCCAACCATGGGTAACTTCTGGTTTGGTAAAACCTCCAGCTAATCCTCTTGAGATAGCTCAACCTTCAGTTCGTTTGAACGATGTTGACAATGTTGGAAGGACAGGTAGGCACATGACCTGCTTTACAATGGGATCTCACACAGTAATCAACACGGAAGAAGAATTCGTTTACTGGGAAGATGAAACCATAAGGCTTTGCCATGAATTCTTCAATTACATTGGAATGAACACTGAAGAAATTACCTTTATCAAATCTTGGTGGAGTGGTGGAGGTAACGAAGGTCCATGTTATGAGGTCTGTGTTAGAGGAGTGGAATTGGCCACTTTAGTATTCATACAATATGAAACCCTTGAAAACGGAGATAAAAAGGAAATTCCAATCAAGGTAGTGGATACAGGTTACGGACTTGAAAGAATAGCATGGATTAGTCAGGGAACTCCTACAGCTTACGATGCATGTTTTGCACCGGTAGTGGATAAATTAATGGAATTGACAGGTGTTGAATTCAATTCTGAAATACTGTCCCGTAATGCTGAAATTGCAGGAATGATGGATATTGAGGATATTGGGGACATTAAGGAACTGCGTCAGCAAGTGGCAGACAGTCTTGGAATTTCTTTAGATGAACTTTTGGAATTTGCAGAACCTATGGAGGCAATTTATATCATTGCAGACCATACTCGCTGTCTTGCATTCATGTTAGCAGACGGTATCATCCCATCCAATGTGAAAGAAGGATATCTGGCCCGTCTGGTATTGAGAAGAACCATCAGGTTCATGAAAGAGCTTAAAATGAAGGAATCTCTAGCTGAAGTAATGGAAATTCAACTTGAATTTTTAACCAAGTTTTATCCTGAAATCGAACAGTCCAAAGACCATATCATGAATATCATATCTCTTGAAGAGGAAAGATATCAAACCACCATTAAAAAAGGAAGAAGTATTGTTTCTAGATTAATTAAAAAGCTTAAAAAANNAATGTAGATGAAATGCCATTGGACAAACTGATTGAAGTTTATGATGCTAACGGTATTCCTCCTGAAACTGTGGAAGAAATTGGTAAGTCAATGAATTTCACAGTAAATGTTCCAGATAACTTCTTTACCCTTGTTGCAAATGAGCATGAAAAGGATAAGGTAGCCAAAAAGGATCTTTTCAACTTTGATTGTCCTGAAACAGAATTGCTGTTCTATCAAGACTTTGAANNGCTGAAGTCTTGGATGTTGTTGAAAAAGATGGCAAATTGACATTGGTATTTGATAAAACCACATTCTATCCTGAAGGGGGAGGTCAACCTTCAGATGTCGGTAAAGTGTCCTATGGTGATGTAGAATATGAAATAGACTATGCCGAAAAGGTCAACAATGTCGTTCTTCATCATGTGGTTGCTGATAATGACGATTTTTCTGAAGAAGTGTTAAATGACCTGATTGGTAAGAAAATCAATGGAGTCATTGATTGGGAGAGAAGAATTACTCTAGCACGTCATCACACTGCAACTCACCTGATTGTAGCTGCTGCAAAAGATGTTTTAGGTGACCATATCTGGCAGGCAGGTGCACAGAAAGGTCTTGCACGTTCAAGAATTGACCTGTCACATTACAAGAGGATTTCACAACAGGAAATTAATGAAATCGAAAGAATTGCTAATGAGTTTGTAATGGACAACATCGAACTTGATATCCAATTCCACTCTAGGGATGAGGCAGAACAGCTATACGGATTTAGGCTTTATCAGGGAGGTATAGTTCCAGGTAAAATCATTCGTGTTGTAAAGATTCCTGGAATTGACGTTCAGGCTTGTGCAGGTACCCATATTCCAAGAACAGGTGATATAGGGCCAATTAAGATAAACAAAACAGAAAGAGTTCAGGACGGTGTTGAAAGAATAGACTTCTCAGCAGGTCTTGCTGCAGTCAAATCAATCCAAAATGAAAATGATCTCCTATCTAAAAGTTCAGATATCTTTAAGGTTGAACCTGAACAACTTCCAAAAACCTGTGACAGGTTCTTTGGAGAGTGGAAGGCTCAGAAAAATGAGATTGACAAGTTAAAGTCAGAAATCGCTTCCCTTAAGATGAACTCATTAGCTGATGACATATTAGAAATCAATGGTTTAAAAGTTGTCAGACAATTGATTGATGCCGACTTTAAGGAACTTCAAAAAATAGCCACTGACTTCACTGATAATCACAAGGCAGACGTTGCAGTCATTGGAAACAATGATGGTAAGATTGTGGGGGCTGCAAGTGATGAGGCAATTGATGAAGGGGTTAAAATCAACGACATAATCAAACAGGCTGCAGCTATTCTTGGCGGTGGCGGTGGAGGCCGTTTAACATTAGCCCAAGGTGCAGGCCCAAATAAAGATAAAATGGAAGAAGCATTAGACAAAGCTATTAGTTTAATCTAATTTCTTCAAACATTTTATTTCTCTTTTTTTACTTTAAACTCATTTAACTTATAATAATCGTTATATAATAGTGTTACCTAATAATTAACCAAGTTAATAGGAGCTTTTAGATATATGGTAGATATACATTTTTTATTATTGTTAGTGGGTTTTGTTCTTTTTGCAAGTGTTATTTTTATAAGATTCACTTCTAAAATCGGTATGCCTGTCCTCATTGTGTTCTTGCTTTTGGGATTGGTATTGGATACTGGAAGGTATCTTACAGAAACCATATCGAATTATACAATTATTCAATCGATAAGTATCTTTGCCTTAATCACAATCATGTTTTCGGGAGGTTTGGATACTGATTTCACTCAGATTAGGCCTATCTGGAAGGAAGGGCTGTCTCTAGCTAGTGTTGGGGTTATCATAACATTTTTGGTAGTTGGACTTTCAGTACATTTCATATTTAAGATGGATTTGATGCTGTCTTTGCTTTTAGGAGCTATGGTGTCCTCTACAGATGCCGCAGCGATATTTTCTATTTTCAAAACTCAAAATATGCATGTCATGAACAATCTGGATAATATGCTTGAGCTTGAAAGTGGTACAAACGATCCTATGGCATATATCCTTGTAACTTCAATCATATTTTTGATATTGCATCCACAGACATCCATGTGGGACATTGTCATCGAATTTGTCGTGTCTCTGGTTGTAGGTGCTGTTGGAGGATTTCTGCTTGGTAAAGGATTTTCAAAAATTCTGACAAGGATTAGATTGCCATTGGAAGGTTTATATCCTGTACTTTTATTGTCTGCAGCTATTCTGTCATTTGCAGTTACAGAATATTTCCATGGTAACGGATTTTTGGCGGTATATATGGCAGGTATTTTAATCGGTAACTCTAAAATTAAATATAAATATACTCAACTGTCCTTTTTTGAGGGTTTTGCTTGGGTTATGCAGATTACAATGTTCGTACTTCTAGGTGCATTTACGTCACTGTCAGATTTGGTTGGATTTATAATTCCGTCACTTGTGATTGCGGGAATTCTAATATTTGTTGCAAGACCTATTGCGGTTTTAATATCATTAGCTCCCTTTAAGGTAAGTTTACGCTCGAAGGCATTTGTCTCTTGGGCAGGAGTAAAGGGAGCAATTCCGATTGTATTTGCATTTTATCCCCTTGTGGCACAAATTCCAGAGGCAAGATTATTATTTAATATTGTAATGATTATAACATGTACCTCAGTTTTACTCCAAGGTTCAACAATGAAGCTAGTGGCAAAACACTTGAAATTATTATTGAGTTATGGTGATTAGATGGATTATACTTTAATTATAGTTAGATATGGAGAAATAGGTCTTAAAAGTCCAAAGGTAAGATCAAGATTTGAAAAGAAGCTTGTAAAAAACATAAAGGCAGCTATCGATTGTGAAGTGGAAAGAAACCAAGGAAGAATTTATGTTTATCCGAGAAATATGGAGGAGGCACTTGAAAGGCTGAATAAGGTATTTGGTATTGTTTCATATTCTCCTGCTGTTGCAACATACACAGATGTTGAAGATATTGATTCCACACTTGAAAAATATGTGGACGGACTATTGGAAGAGAATATTTTAACATCTGAAACCACTTTTGCAATTAAATGCAGACGTGTGGGAAATCATGATTTCACCTCTCAGGAAATGGCTGGACACTGCGGTGCTGTAGTAGTACGTAAGGTTGGCTGTCCGGTTGATCTTACAAATCCTGAACTGACCATTTTCGTTGAGGTAAGGGAAAATGAAACATTCATCTATCATGAAAAGATTGAAGGGCCTGGTGGATTGCCATTGGGAACTCAAGGTAAGGTAATTTCCCTTCTATCAAGTGGAATTGACTCTCCAGTAGCTACATATCTCATGATGAAAAGAGGTTGTGAGGTCATTGCACTTCATTTTGATGCGGAACCATACACCAAACCTAAGGCTCATGAAAAATTCGATAAATTGGTTGATGCCTTAAATGAGTATGCTGCAGGAGTTCCAATTCAAAAAAGAGTTGTTAAGTTTGCCGATTACCTTGACCGATGCAAAGCCGATGCTCCTGAGAAGATGACTTGTGTTCTATGTAAATCCGGAATGTATCAAATAGCATCAAAGCTTGCAGAAAAAACTGGGGCTCTGGCACTTGTTGATGGAAGTAGTGTTGGTCAGGTAGCTTCCCAAACTCTTGCAAACATTCTAGCTACTCGTAATGATTCAGATTATCCGATTTTAAGTCCATTAATCGGGATGGATAAACTTGAAATAGAAAGAATAGCTGATAAGATAGGTACCTTTGAAATATCCAAGGAAGATGATGGCGGCTGTGATGCTGCTCCAAAATATCCTGAAACAAAGGCCGATATTGATAGGGTTAATAAAGCCAAGGAAGATATGAATCAGGAAGAGGCCATTGAAAGGGCTTTTAACAATATTTCTAAGGAATAATTTTTATATTTTTCAATGAAAAATTATTCATCATCTACTTTTTTATTAAATCATAATTATTAAATACTATACAAATCAAAAATAAAAGATGTATAGTAACTATTAAATTTTTTGTTAATAGTTAATGCTTATTAATTCACTTATTGTGAAATTTAATTTTGAGGTGTTTTGAAAATGAAAACAACTATTAGTGTAATCAAAGCAGATATCGGAAGTGTTTCTGGGCACTGTGTAGCTCATCCTGAGTTAATGGATATCTGTGACGATGTATTAAATGATGCTTTGGAATCCGGTATTTTAACTGATTATTATATAAGTCGTTGTGGAGACGATATTGACTTAATTATGGCTCACCAAAATGGTGAAGAAAACCAAGAAGTGCACGAAACCGCTTATAACGCTTTCATGAAAGCTACTGAAAGAGCACGTGAATTAAAATTATACGGTGCAGGTCAAGATTTATTATCTGATACTTTCTCAGGAAACATCAAAGGTATGGGTCCTGGTGTAGCAGAAATGGAATTTAAAGAAAGACCAAGTGATCCTGTACTTGTGTTCTGTTGTGATAAGACAGAACCTGGTGCATTTAACATGCCTATTTTTAAAATGTTCGCAGATCCATTTAATACTGCAGGTCTTGTTATCGACCCAAGTTTACATGATGGTTTCAAATTTGAAGTATTTGATGTAATCGAACACAGAAAAGTTATTTTAGACTGTCCTGAAGAAATGTACGATTTACTTGCTTTAATCGGTTCCACTGGAAGATACGTAATTAAAAGAGTATGGAAGAAAAACGGTGAAATTGCAGCTGCAATAAGTACTGAAAGATTAAACTTAATGGCTGGAGAATACGTAGGTAAAGACGACCCTGCAGCTATTGTAAGAGCACAATCTGGATTCCCTGCTAACGGTGAAGTAGTTGAACCATTTGCATTCCCTCACATGGTAAGTGGATGGATGAGAGGATCCCACAACGGTCCTTTAATGCCTGTATCTGAAGAAGATGCAAACCCAATCAGATTCGACGGACCTCCAAGAGTCATTGGTTTAGGTTTCCAAGTTGCTGATGGTCAATTAATTGGTCCTGTAGACTTATTTGACGACCCTGCATTTGATCCTACCAGAGAAGAGGCAGCTTTAGTTGCATCCTACATCAGAAGACACGGTCCATTTGAACCTCACAGATTACCTGCTGAAGAAATGGAATACACTTCATTACCTGGTGTAATGGAAAAACTCGAAACCAGATTTGAAGATATGGAATAATTTTTCCAATTATTCTTTTTTTTTAACTTTTTTAAGATATGATGAATAAAAAAACAGCTATTGTTCTTGTAATAGCTATTGTCGTCATTGTTGTGGCAATTGTTACTTCTTTTACACTTATAAATAATTTAAATCATGAAAACACTACTGCCGTCAACAACACAACCAATGTTACCAATATTACAAATGTATCTGAGGTAACTGAAAAGACTGATGTCTCCACCAGCAAAAATAGTGGTGCACATGGCTATTGTGCGGTTTGTGGGGCTGCACTATCAGCAGCTGAGGCATCTGATGATTATACTTTGGGAAAAGTCTGCATGAAATGTGCAAAGAATCCATATTATCAGACAAGTCCTGGAGCAGACTATGCCAATCAGAAATTATATGAAGCATATCCTGAAGATTATCCATGGATGGATAAAAACGACAATGGGGTCTATGACGGTATTGAAAATTAAAAATAGCTATTTTCTATGGGCAGTTATTATTGTAAAGCTTGAAGCATTTATGGTAAATGTGATGTCCTCATATTTAACATAATAATTTTTACCTTTTTTTTCAACTTCATATTTTTCATTTTTTAGGATATCTATACAATATTCCACATATCTTCGTTATTGAGCTTTAGATTTCTTTTGATTCTTTCAACACCTATTTGGTAGTGTGGATTTTATCAATATTGTTCAATAGTTCATTAAAATACATAATTACATTTAAATAAACTTATCTATAAATAATTAGTCATGTCATTTTTGTCGTTAATAATTAAAAATCCTTTTAGGAATAAAAGTAGAGCTTTACTGGCTATTATCGGCATCGGTATAGGCATTGCTACTATCGTGGCTTTAGGTGGAATTACTGATGGTT
>DAII01000011.1:0-974 GCA_002496065.1 Methanobrevibacter sp. UBA586 | reverse complement strand
GCTTCAAGTCAGGCTACAATGTTTGGAACATCATCGTTTTCCGAAGATTGGATAGAGACAGTCAAGAACGAAAGTGGTGTTACGGAGGCAGTAGGAGTTTATTCCTCGACAGTCCCAGACGATGGTGGTATAAAATCACTTGTTGGGATAAATCCATCTGATGTTAAATTTGCAGAATTAAACATTATAGATGGTGAATTATTCTCTGATAATAATGCAAAAGAAGTTGTTGCAGGAAAGGTAACAGCTGATGCTAACAATGTATCTGTAGGAGATGAGTTAACGCTAGGTGGTGAGACATTCAAGGTTGTTGGAATTTTTGAATCAGGTAATTCAAATCAGGACATGAGCTATTTCATGACCTTGGACAATATGCAGGAATTGGTTGATGGTCAAGGCAATTTAACTTCAATTTTTGTAAAAGTAGATCCTAGTATGGACGCGAAAGAGGTAGGAAACGATCTGGAAAACAAGTACGGTGATAATCTAACAATCATTTCTTCCCTTTCAGACCTTTCAATGGCTAAGAATTTGATTGATATGCTTAACGGTGTTTCATTTGGTATTTCCTTATTGGCTATTGTAATTGGTGGAGTCGGTATTATCAACACCATGCTCATGTCAGTACTTGAAAGAACTCGTGAAATAGGAGTTCTAAAGGCAGTGGGATGGTCAAACAGAAAGATTCTTCTAATGATTGTGGGAGAGTCAATTGTTCTTACAATAGCTGCTGCAATCGCAGGAACCCTTGTGGGAATAATTGGTGTTGAGATATTCATGCAACTTAACATTTTAGGTGGAATGAGTGCAATATTTTCAGCAGAAACCATTATAAAGGCATTTCTGATAGCTCTTATAGTTGGAATTATCGGTGGGGTCTACCCTGCAATCAAAGCGGTTCGTCTACCTCCAACAGAGGCTTTGAGGTATGAATAGGTGGTATTTATGGGTGTTGTTGTTGAAATTAAAGATTT
>DAII01000047.1:3700-6784 GCA_002496065.1 Methanobrevibacter sp. UBA586 | reverse complement strand
GTTAAGTATATGCAAAAAATAAGACTTGGAAAAACTAATTTGGAAGTAAATAAAATAGGATTTGGAGCACTTCCAATTCAGAGAAGAAATATTGAAGATTCAGTTAAAATACTTAAAAAGGCCTATGAAAACGGAATAGATTTCTATGATACTGCCCGTGCATATACAGACAGTGAGGAGAAGTTGGGAATTGCCCTTTCAGAAGTGCGTGAAAACATCTACATAGCATCCAAGACAATGGCTGATAATGTGGAAACATTCTGGAGCGATCTTGAAACCAGTCTGGACAATCTCAAAACCGATTATCTTGATTTGTATCAGTTCCACAATCCCAAAAAATGCCCTAGACCAGGAGATGAAAGTGGACTTTATGATGCAATCCTTGAAGCCCGTGAAAAAGGAATGATAAAGCATATAGGAATCACTTCCCACAAATACGACATAGCTAAGGAAGCCATTGAATCAGGGCTTTATGAAACCCTCCAATATCCTTTCTCATATCTGACAGGTGAAAAGGAACTTGAACTTGTTGAACTGTGCAGAGAAAATGACATGGGATTCATAGCCATGAAGGCAATGGGTGGAGGGCTTATCAAAAATTCCGAAGCCAGCTACTGCTTTATGAACGACTATGACGTGCTGCCGATTTGGGGAATTCAAAAGGAAAGCGAACTTGACGAATTTCTAAGCTACAGTAAAAATAAAAGTCAGTTGGATGACAGACTTCTTGAAGAAATCCATAATGACAGATTGGAGCTTGGAGAGGAATTCTGCAGAGGTTGTGGATACTGCATGCCATGTCCTGAAGACATTGAAATCAACACCGCAGCCAGAATGTCCCTTTGGATTAGGAGATTTCCTACAGAACCATGCCTCAATGAGGATTTCCAAGAAAAGATGGCAAAGACATTAGATTGCACCGAATGTGGAGCATGTATTGAAAAATGTCCATATGATTTAAATATACCAAAACTACTTAAGGAGAATTATGAAGATTATATGAATGTATTAAACGGAGATATTGAAATAAGTTGATTTAGAAGAAGTAATCCATAAAAGGCATTAAAATAAGAATGTTATTGATGAAAAAAAACCTAGAAAGCATCAAAGAGTTTATTTAAATGCCAATCCTTTGTATCCAGACATTAAACAAGCTCCATCATTATTGGAAAGGAATATGTTCAAATTTGTGAGATGGAAGGCTCCTAACTACATAGCTATATATTTCGATAAAAAAGAAACGAACCCTACCCATGAGGGTTTTATTTACCAGCAGGCGACTTGTTCTTTAAAACATCACTCTGGGTCTAGTGTAGCTTGAATGGATAAGTACAAACCGGATTTTGAAGATATTAAAAACAAATTTTGGGTATGGCCTACTTATAAACCATATCTATTTTTTTTTCTAAAGTAAATAACAATTGAATATTAAAGATGAATACTCACTTTTCAATGCCGACAGGTGAAAAAAAAGTTTTGTAGTTCGAATATTTGACAAAACCTAAAACACAGTTTCAGGGGCAGTCCTAACATTTAAAATAAAAACAGTCCGTTATAATTTCATAACCAATGCCAAAGAAGGCAACCTTGCCTATTAATCTGATACTGAATCAATATGTAATTCAACTGTCTATCTGAATCAGTTGTAAACAACATAATTGTCGTTAAAAATTAAATAGTGGAATGATATTTAAATATCATTCTTTTTCTTTTTTCCACCAGAACAACATCCAGTCGGTGGTGTCCAGTTTACTGTATAGTTTTCCTGTTTCGGGATCCTTTATCATGGCGTTTTCAAGATATTCTCTGAGTTTGACTTTTTCATCATCACTCATTAAATCGATGCGAAACTTTCCGTTGTTCATTACATCCTCAATATTATCATATCTTGGAGTGTCTGTAAGGTCGAAACGTTCTATGTTTGGATAGATTCCCATGTTAAACAGTATATTGAAAAGATAATTGTAATGAGGAAAACTATTTGTATCATTACCTATAGATGCTTCAAAATCTTTTACTAGCTTACGATCATTAGGTCCAAATACTGTAAGAAATACATATTTATTTGCTATATCATTGAGTTCAGCTATTGTTTCTTCAATCGGAATTATGCCATTAAGAGATCTTGATGCAACTACAACATCATAGTCCCCAATTTCATCATATCTTATCTCTTCAATTGGTCTTAGGATTGTCTGAATATTATCCAAACCGTTATCCTGTGCCCTTCTGTTTAGGAACTCAAGCATCTTTTTTGATGAATCAATTCCAGTTACACTCTTAACCTTTTTAGCTATTGGAATGGTAATTGAACCCTCTCCACAGCCAACATCCAGTACTGTATCGTCTTTACTTAATACAAGTCGACTCAATAGATTATTTTGATAGTCGTCTCTTTTGGATCTTTTGTAAAATCCTTCAGCTGCCTTGTCCCAGTCCTTGTTTTCCTTGTCCTTCAGCAAATCCTGCCAAAACACAACCCAATCAAGGTCATTGGGATTGTCTACACATTGTTTTTTCATATATTTCACCTATATTCTAAAACTTCCAATATCCTTCAATGGAATAGGATTATCTATTTTAAAAAATTCAAATGTCTTTTCATTCACAACATATAAATGGGCCAATGCATTCCAATGTCTATCTTGTTCCGGTTTCCAAGCATTCTTCTTTTGATGAAGTTCAGCTCTCACAGTAAACACTGTAGGATCCCTTCGTCAACGAAATACCATAGCTGAGGTGCAAGAAGTTTGATATGTTGATTAGAACATTGAATTGAGAGTAATGCTTATGATACTCCCTTCTAACTAGCTGTTGTTAATGAAAGTTCCATTGAAAATATCTAGGTCTGAACCCATTCCAATTAAAAACATGCTCGCGAAAATCTCAATTTTATTTTAATTATATAAAACAAAGATATTTTTATTAATCCTAGTATAAAAAAATTCCAATTATATCTGGAAAAAGTTTAAAAAAAGAAAATAAAAAATGAATAAAAGTGTTTATTCATATTTAATCATAGTCAAAATCATTTTGAACTTAGGGCTGCCTTTCAAAGCATGTGGAATGTCTGCAGGCATGATA
>DAII01000047.1:512-3689 GCA_002496065.1 Methanobrevibacter sp. UBA586 | reverse complement strand
GATTAATGCTTCACCGTCAACAACCTGTACGACTGCATCGAAAGGTGCTGAGTGTTCACTGATACCTTGGCCTTCAGCTATTGCGAAGATAGTCATGGTTCCTGTAGTATGCTTAATTAACTCCTTACTTACAATAGTTCCGTCTTGGTATTCAATAAGTCCTTCCATTTCCATTGCTTTTGATAAGTATTGTTCTTCAATTTCCATAATTTCATCTCCATTTATTTTAATTATAAATCTAACCCATTATGTCCTTAATATCTTCTTTTGCATCTCCACAGACTTTTAAATTGAATGTGTCTACAAGGAAGGTTAACATTTCGTCGTTTATCCAAGCAGGTACAATAGGACCTATATACATGTCTTGTTTGTTTAATGCAAGTAAACTCCAGAGGATAGCTACAGCTTTTTGTTCCATCCAGCTTAATACAATGGTTAATGGTAAGTCATTTAACTCTACACCGAACAAGTCACATAAGGCTAGTGCAATGTCAATAGCTACTATTGTATCATTACATTGACCTAAATCAATAAGCCTTGGAACTCCTTCAATGTCACCTAAATCAAGATCATTGAATCTGAATTTACCACATGCTAAGGTAAGTACCACTGTGTCTTCAGGTAGGTTTTCAACAAATTCCCTGTAGTATGCTCTTTTTGGGTTTATTCCGTCACATCCACCGACAACGAAGAATCTTTTGATTTTTCCAGCTTCCACTAGCTCTTTGATTTTATCAGCCAATGAAAGAATGGTTGATAATCCGAATCCTGTTGTAATGGTGGTGGTTTCCTCTTCAGGCATGTCTCCAAGTTCAAGAGCCTTGTCTATGAGTGGTTGGAAATCATAATCTTCAATAACAGGAACATCAGGAAGTTTTGCAACGTCCATTGTGAAAATTCTATCAGCATATTCATCTTTTGGAATCACTACACAGTTGGAAGTTCCTAAAATAGCTGCATTGTATTTGCTGAAGATTTCTTTTTGATCGCACCAGGATCCACCTAGTTCACCAACCAGATGGTCGTATTTGTTAAGGCCAGGATAACCGTGAGCAGGTAACATTTCACTGTGAGTGTAAATCTTGATTCCTGTTCCTTCTGTTGCTTTCAAGAGTTCTTCCAATGCTTTAAGGTCGTGACCTGTTACGATAATTGCAGGACCTCCTTGGGAACCTACTTTAACCTCTACAGGTTCAGGTTCTCCGAATGCTGCGATATTTGCTTCCTTAAGCATTTTCATTACTTTGATGTTAGCTTCACCAGCTTCAAGACCTAATTGAATCAAGTCTGTCGCATCAAAATTAACGTTGGTTAAGGTTGAGTATAACCCTTTTGTTAAGAATTCGTCAACATCAGTATCACGTGCACCTAAAACATTTGCACAGTAGTTGTATGCACTAATACCTTTCATAGCATAGATTAAATTATCCTGTAATCTAGCTACGGTTGGTACTTTTCCACATACTCCTCTTACAGTACATCCTTCACCTCTAGCGGTTTGGGAACATTGATAACAAAACATGTCTAATTTATCTACCATATTTTTTACCTCCTATTAAAATTACAATCTATAAGATAGACTTATCTTATATTTAATAGTTTTGTCACTTGAAAAGTGAAAACACATCTTAATAAGAATGATAATGAATTTGATTTAAAGGTTTATAATGATTTTGTCACTATAATCGGGTAAAAAGTGACAAACAATATAAAAATCAGAACATCATATAATAAGAATCATGATAAACGAGGACATTGAAACACTCAAAAAACTTGGACTTACAACCTACGAGGCAACCGCATACATCACACTGGCCTCATTGATTTCAGCAACTGCAGTGGAAATCAGCAAATCCTCCAAAATCCCAAAATCAAAAATCTATGAAGTTCTAAAAAGTCTTGCAGAGAGAGGATTTATAGAAATTGAAAACAGAAGACCATTACAATACAACATAAAACCACCAATCACAACCCTGAACAAGGAGAAAGAAGAACTAAACAGCGAACTTGACAGATTGGCAAGCAAGCTAAATTTCATATATGAAAACGAGATAAAACAAGTCCCTACACCTGTCTGGAAAATAAGCGGAGTGAACAACATAATCCAGAAGGAAATAGACATCATAAAAAGATCCAAAAACACACTGTCCATGAGAATAGGATTTATCTTTGACGGCGAGTTGGAAATATTGATAAATGAGCTTAAACGAAAGGAAGATACTGTCAACATCAACATCATGGTATCCTCTGACTGCCATATGAACAGTGAAAGAGTGGATGTTATTGAAATACTGAAAAATGAGGGATTCAACACCTACATGGCAGACATTCCAGTTGTTAAAATGATGATTAGTGACAGCAGAGAAATGTTTCACACCTACACGAAATTCAACGAGGACAAAAGTGAAATCATTCCACACTCAGCCATTGGAGTCTGGAACCAGTATGATGATGTTGCAAAAAACTATGAGTCAAACTTCAAAAAGCAGCTGAANNATTTCCAGGGATTGAACATTGGCATGCTTGTAGAGAATCTTTTCACTGCTACCAGACGTAAGGGTATCACTCCGGGATATAACTATTCAGGTGGACAAGGCAACTACTTCGTTCCTTCGAGAACTTACTCGTTCCAGTTAACAGCTCGTTTCTAATAACCAGTTTAAGGAAAATAAAAATGAAAAATAAAAACTAGTGTTTACAAAATAAAAAAAATAGGTAAATAGGATACCTATTTATGAATGCCTTTCAAGTACAAAATCAGCTATTAATTCTAATGCTGTTTTACTTGAACTATCAGGCAATATTTCCAATAGTTGTTTGGCTTCGTTTACGTTATCTTGAGCGATATTTCTAGCATATTCAATAGCACCATATTTATTGAAAATCTCAATAGCTTTANNGAGCCCATCACCTCAACCAGTGCCGCAGATATCGCAGGCTCTATAGAGGGAGCTCGTGCCGCAAAGACGGGTCTGTGTCAAGGTATGTACCGTCAGTTCTCAGAACACAATCTTGTCGGAACCAATGGAGAGGCATGGATGATGAGATATTATGGCGAAGTGTTCGGTAATAACATGCTGAATAACTATTTCTGTGGTCATGGAACCGGCGATTCATACGCTACATGGCTTCAGCTCAGGGACTACACCTATTGGGGTGCGCAGCAGATGTGGTATT
>DAII01000047.1:240-500 GCA_002496065.1 Methanobrevibacter sp. UBA586 | reverse complement strand
TTGATAATCTTGCACCCAATGATGGAGAAAGAGATTTTATCAAAGCTGTGGCATTATCTATCCGTGCTCATTGTTATACAAGATTAATACAGTGTTATGCTCCTAATTGGGAAAATGCTAATAACGGAGACGTAAAATGTATCATTATCCGCGAAACAAGTTCTGTAGAACAGAAACCGTTCGGAACAATGAAAGAGGCTCTGGACCTTATTTATTCTGACTTGCAGACAGCTATTGACTTGTTTGATTCCTGTGGCTGG
>DAII01000047.1:0-230 GCA_002496065.1 Methanobrevibacter sp. UBA586 | reverse complement strand
GTCTCGCCCGTGCAGCTCTTATCAAACACGATTATCAGCTTGCACAGAAAATGGCACATGAAGCTCGTGAGGGATTCCCTATTATGAGTGCTGACGAATATCGTAACGGTTTTGTAATAGCTAACGATGAGTATATGTGGGCAACTTATTATGAGGCTCCCGCTACCGCTATCTATTACTTTGCAGACGGTGCTTATTATGCATGTAATGGTAGATACCAGAGTTCATGG
>DAII01000133.1:1247-4372 GCA_002496065.1 Methanobrevibacter sp. UBA586 | reverse complement strand
CTTGATCTGCATTGTATTTTACTTCAACAGCACCGGTTTCCAGATTAGCCTTTGCTTCATCCACACCGTCAATGTCGGTTATGGAAAGTTCAACAGCAGCTACACATGATGGACAGTGCATTCCAATGACGTTTAGTGTTTTTTCTTTTTCGTTTGCCATAAATAATATCTCCATTTATTTATAGATAAGATTAATATTTTCGTTTTATAAAAAAGTTTCTATAATTGTCAAACAACACTTATGGAGTAATTGATGATTTATTTCATAATTAGGTGATTAATTGGAATAAGGGGGATTCCATTGATGTTTGTAGTTTGGGCATAAGTATGTTGACAAGTTTAGAAGGAGAAGTTCAGTTATATAATGTTAAGAATCTCCATTTAATATTTGATTACATCCATTAAACAAACACTAGCTGAATGAGGATCATGTATATGACGGTTCCCCCTACAAGGCTTATTATTATGTTTTCTTTCCAGTACTGAAGAACAGCTACGATTGCACAGGCTACTATCTCAGGAATTCCAAAAGGTGAGGAAAAGAGTGATACATTACGCAGACAGTATATTACAAGCATTGCGATGATGGCTGATGGTAGCACGTCTCCAAGGTAGAGGACTGCCTTTGGTGTTTTCTCATGATTCTTGAAGAGGACAAATGGTGCCAATCTCAATGAAATGGTTATTACTGCCATTATCACTATGGCCACTGTAGCTATGGTAACTTCATTCAATTGCATCATCTCGATATATATTTTCCAGTTTTTTTCTTGATAGTAATAATGCTACTGTAATTAAAAGCATTGCAGGTATAAGAAAACCATCTGCTCCAAATATAACTAGTGATATAATAGAGCATATAATTCCAATTAATGCAGGGGTATGATCTTTAAATTCCTTCCACTGTGAGACAAAGGCTGCTACAAAAATCGCAGTCATGGAAAAAGNNACTGAATGGAAGAACGTCACCCATGAGGTTACCTAGAACTCCTCCAAGAATCCAGTAGCACTGGTTGAAGAAAGAGAGGAAAAACCTGTACTGGTGTTTGTCAGTGCCTTCAGGATATGATCCATCACAGACAAGGGAATATGTTTCATCGGTCAATGCAAATGCAAGATAGATCTTCTTTTTGCCTGCACCTCGATATTCCTTAATCATTGAGATAGCATAAAACAGCTGACGTGCATTGATAGCTATTGATGTTATAATCATGTTGATGATACTTGCACCACCAGCTATAAGTCCCACTCCAACATACTGCATTGCTCCTGCATAGATTAGGGTTGACATTGCAAATGCCCAGAAAACACCGTATCCAGCATCACGCAGAAGAACTCCAAATCCAAAACCTAGAAGCAGATATCCTGCCAATATGGGAATGGAGGCTTTAAACGCCTCTTCAATACTTTTTCTAATCATCAACACACCAATATTTAAAATATTCAATAAAACAAATAACTTGAATTAAAAAACAGATAAAATAGTATTTGTCAGTTATCCTATTTAAATATCCATTAACTTTCTTTTATATACTTAAGTATAAGGTTTATAACTTCCATATTATTATAAGGAGAAAAAAATGGCTAATAAAAACGTTGAATTAATGAGAGGAAATCCTGAAACGGCAGTTAGAAAACTGGCCATTCCTATTATGATTTCCATGATTCTGACAGCATCATACAATATTATTGACGGAATCTGGATAGCAGGACTTGGTGAAATCGCAATTGCCGCAATAGGATTTGTAACACCAATTTTTATGATTTTAAATGGTGTAAGTGTTGGACTTGGAAATGGAGCAACAAGCAGTATCAGTCGATTTGTAGGTGCTCACAATAAGGAAAATGTAAACGAATCAGCAATGCATTCCTTACTGATTTTTTTAATAGCTTCTGTTCTACTGACCGTTTTTCTTTTGGTAGTTCAGGAACCTGTCCTAAGGCTCTACGGAGCACAGGGAGAGGCATTGACTCAGGCAATCCAGTACGGAACTCCACTTTTCGGAGGTTTGATTGCATTCATTTTTGCAAACGGTGCAAGTGGAATCCTTCGTGGAGAGGGAGACATGAAAAGAGCAATGTATGCTGTTCTAGTTTCAGTTTTTCTAAATGCACTTTTCGATCCGATATTCATTTACGTATTGGACTTTAAGATAGCTGGAGCGGCATATGCAACCATCTTAAGCTCATTGATCTCTGCAGCGGTCATCCTTTACTGGATTTTGATTAAGAAGGACACCTACGCAGACATTCATTTTGAAGCGTTCAAGTTTAAGATGAGTATTGTAAAGGACATACTGAAGGTTGGAATTCCTGCATCCCTTGATATGGTCATGTTGTCAATAGCAGTTGCATTATACATGGCATTCATTGCACAGATGTCAGGAGATTATGGTATTGCAGTCTATACATCAGGTCAGAGACTGTATCTTTTTGTAATAATGCCACTTACAGCTATTGGTTCTGCAGTAACAACCGTTGTTGGAAGTGCATATGGTGCAAAAAATGGAGATTACATCTCAAGGGCTCACAAGTATGGTTCTAAGCTGGGAATTCTCTTTGGTTTTGTAACAACCTTAATTCTTATAATATTTGCAAATCCACTCTCTACCATGTTTGCATACACTCCGGAAACAGCATACCTTATTCCTGGAATAGTCCTGTTTTTAAGAGTAGCTACACTATCACCACCTTTGACCGGAGCTGGAATGGCATCAAGTTTCTTCTATCAGGGTATAGGTAAGGGATTTTTAAGTCTCTTTTTCACAATCCTCAGGGAGATAATATTTGGGGTATCAATGACTTACTACTTCGGTATTGTTCTTGACATGGGCCTTCTAGGTATCTGGATAGGTCTGGCATTGGGAAGATCCATAGCAAGCGTAATCAACTACATTGCAGGAAGATTTACAATCAAAAAGCTTAGAGAAGCTATGGGAACATGATTTGTCATTGAAGCATATGTAATGTTTTACAGTAAGAATCATAAATATAGTCTTTGAAAAAGGCAGGATGATTAATGGGAAACTAAAGTTCTTAGACAATCACATCTTATTTTCCCACAAATCCATTTAAGCAAATGGGACTGACATGGATTGCTGAAATATTGAATCAGTTAAACTTTG
>DAII01000133.1:0-1213 GCA_002496065.1 Methanobrevibacter sp. UBA586 | reverse complement strand
AATCTATTTTTTTTTAATAATTTATTTATATCATTGCCCACAAAATATGTATGAGGTATTATTATGGGATTATTAGATAAATTAGCAGGACATGCTGAAATCGGTGCAGACACTTCATTTGTAGAGGAATTTCTTTTTGAGGATGAGGAGATAATCCAGTCATATGAGTTCATTAGAGATTCAATTGTTCTTACAAATCTTGGGATCTACCAAGTGGATGTTCAGGGACTTTCAGGTAAAAAGGTGGAAGTTAAATTCTTCCCAAAAAAGGCAATAAAGTACGTTTCCTATGAAACTGCAGGAACATTTGACATTGATGTGGACATTAAGATTGGTGTTGCTCACAATACTGTTGTTACTGCGGAAGGTGCGGCATACAGTGCTCCAATTTCATTCAAGGTACCTGCAGAGCAGGCCGATGAGGCAAAGGAAATAGTTAACCTTGTGAAGAAATATTATCTTATATAGCTGGAATGACATTTTTCAGTTTAATTTTTATTCTTTTTTTATATTTATTATAGAACCTAATTTTCACTTAGATATTAGAAAAGGTTCAATATACCTATTCAAAGCCCGCAAAAACCCTGGATATCTCCGGCGAAATGACCCTTCCTGAAATTATCTGGTTTTTAAACAAAAAGTATTATAAGGAACTGAAGATGATTGAAAGGCATTTCCACAATTTGATGGTTAACGATTCACTAGTTAGAAAGGAAAGAATGGAAGAAATGTTGGAAATGGGTTTAAGGCTTCCGCCAATTTCCATGGCATTGCTTAATCAGAAAAAAGAAAGATATTTCCCGATTTCAGGACTGTAGGGTGGATTTACATACAATCTGAATTATATAGACGATCAGTTTGTATTGGTTGTGGAAAACTGATCCCGAATGATGGGAGGTTTCAAAAGGATTCATAAGATTACAATAGATGGCTATGAATTGATATCTAAATAGTATATGATAAAAATCGTAATTTTATTTTCTGACATATATATGGAGCTAGTGAAAAATAGGAAAGTTCATCATTTTTAAGTTTATACCAATGATTTAGAGAATTAAAGATGAAATATTATCATTCATCAAACTGGAAAAATGCCATTAAGGAAAAAAGGTATTTGAGTAATCGACTTTTTCTGGTAATTGTTAATAAATGTCAATTTGTATACACACTGGATGATAGAGTAAAAGTAGAACTAATTGGTATACTTAAATAA
>DAII01000070.1 GCA_002496065.1 Methanobrevibacter sp. UBA586 | reverse complement strand
AGGCAACATTAAAACTCCAGTAAGTTATACCAAAAAAACCGATGCTTCAGGTGTCGCATCCCTACCTATTAACCTATTAAGTGGGGATTATAGGATAGATTTCAATTTTGTTGACAAGACAAACCATTATCTGGAAAGTTCAGGTACTAAAACCATCAAGGTTAAAGGGTTTTCAATTCCATTGAGCACTGTAATTTATATCAACACTGATAACATTTATGGCAAAACAAAAGATGCCAAGATGTTGGAGGATTGTGCAGCAACTTTAAGAAGCTATGGTTACAAGGTTGTTAATACTAATCATATAGGTCCTAACTATCATGTATATGACTTGAAAAATGTCTTGCCTGCAAAATCATGCTTTTTTTCCATTTTCGGAGGATTATGCAGTGGTACATTTAGAGATATGGCTTCAAAGTACTATCAGAATATATTAAAAAGCAAGAACATTGTTGAAATCTGTGGATTTTTATCTCCACCTGTTAAGAACGATCTCGATACATTAGGCTGGCTTCCAAGATCATGGGATGATAATTTCAGTCCATCCAGCTTTAAGGGAATATCCAATCCTGGTCAATACCTTAAAAACAACGGATTCAATTATGTATATGGATCAACTGGTGCTGAACTTGCACTTAATTTCATAAATGGTGGAGGAGGAATGTCTACACTATCAAAATAAATAATTTTAGGGGTAATTCTACCCTCTTTTTTATCTTTTTTTTTTAAGTTGAGGCATTGATTATTCTCATTGTTTTTATTTAAAATCAAGGTTTTATATTTTTTTGAAGTTTTTTAATTAAAATCGCTTTTTTTACACTATATTTAATAAAATGATTTTATTTTTATTTTAATTGTAATATATGTCCTTATTTTGTCTATTATCTACTATTATTTAATGTTTTTAGCTCATATAATGGCTAATTGTAAAGTTTTATAAAATATTATTTTTTATCCTTTATTCTTTAAAAATATAATATATACTCAATTAATTGAGTATTTAATTAATAATTGATTATTTTCATTATTTTTTAAATGTTTATATTGAGTTAGTTTTAATTTTAAGCTATATACGCCATTATCATAAATAAATAGATTTAAATAATAATATGAAATAAATTAATAGTGTATGGATATTAGTGATATCCATGGTTGTTAAAATTTAATATAGGAGGTAACTTATTTTGAAGAAACGATTTTTATTCATTCTTTTAATAGTTGGGATTGTTTTAACATCAATGTCAGCCATTAGTGCAATGGATAATGAAACGATATATTCGTCAGAATATATACCTCAAAATGAAGATATTGGTGATTTAATAGCTATTGATGATAATACTGAAAGTAAAAAATCAGCTAATCTTACAGTAAGTGATGTTGAAAAATATTACAACAACGGCACCAACTACAATGCAGTTTTAACAGATGATGCTGGAAATCCTATTGCAAATGAAAAGATAAATATTACAATCAAATGTCCATCATATCCAAATGGTGTAACTTATACAAGAGTAACAAACAATGATGGAATTGCAGTATTGCCAATAGGACTTATTGTAGGGGATTATAGTATAACCACAGTCTATCAGGGCAATGAATTGTATGATTCTATTGTGGTCAACTCAAAAATAACCGTTCTACCTACAATCATTGGTGGAGATCTTACAAAATATTATAAAAACGGTACACAGTATTATGTTACTTTGGTAAACAATAAGGGTGTTCCTTTAGCTAATTCAAAGGTTTCATTTACAGTTAAAGGCAAAACCTATACAAAAAACACCAACGGTAATGGTGTGGCCAGATTAGACATCAATCTCAGTCCTGGAACCTACACAATTGTTACAAAGAATTTAGCAGATGGTATGTCAAGATCAGACATTATCAAAGTACTTCCAAAAACAATAACTGAAGACTTTGTGAAGGCATATTTGGACAATCATCAGTTTGATGTTAAATTAGTAAACGATAACGGTAATCCTTTAGCTAATTCCAAGGTTTCATTTACGGTAAAGAGTTCAACCTATACAAAAACTACTAACTCTCATGGTATAGCTACCTTACCTATAAATCTCATTCCTGGAACATATACAATTACTATCAAAAATTTGGCGGACGGCACTTCCTATAAAAATACCGTTAAGGTAATAAAAGGAGTATCTACTTATATTAAACCAACAACTGATAAAATAACTGCTGAATCAATGGATAGTATAAGGGCTACATTATATGATAGTTTAGGTTATACAGTTCCAAATAAGGTTATAACCCTAACCATCAACAATAAAAAGTTAACAGCCACTACCGATGGCAACGGTGTTGCTACTTTTACCCCGAACATTGCTGAAGGCAGTTATCAGGCAAGATATAGCTTTGCCGGTGACAATGTATTTAAAACTTCTTCCAACACTTCAGATATTAATGTAATTAAAGGAAACGGAGTTTTACTGGAAGTTCCGGAAACAACAATGGTCAAGGGACAATCAAAATTTACTGTAATAGTAAAAGATGATAATGGAAATGCAATTCCTAACATTGATGTTATCTTCAATATTGTTGGTAAGGATTATGTCATAAAAACAAACAGTCAGGGAATGGCTTCATTGCCTATAAATCTCAATCCACAAAAAACAGATATTACATATACTGTTATTAGAGATGGATACAAGACTGCAAGAGGCATTTCAACCCTTCATGTAATCAAGTCAGGTAAAACTTGCATTTCAAATAATAATCAAAATTATTATGGTAAAAATCAAAACATCGAGTTTAAGCTACTTGCTGATAATGCTCCTGTGACAAACAAGGAGATTTCAATCGAAATAAATGGCAAAACATTCAATGGAGTTACCGACTCTCAAGGAATTGCTAGCTTTAACACAGGATTAGATGTAGGTACCTATAAGGTAAACTGCCTATTTGAAGGAGATTCAGTATTTTCAGAAAGCTCAAACTCATTTGACATTATTATAAATAATGCAGTAAAAACAAAACTTGAATTTGTTGGAGCTGTTTCATTTGTCGCAAAAGGAGGAAATCTGTTTTCCATTAAAGTAACTGATTCCAATAACAATCCTGTGGTCAATAGGAATGTTATTTTCACAATTAGTGG
>DAII01000100.1:2976-3158 GCA_002496065.1 Methanobrevibacter sp. UBA586 | reverse complement strand
TTTACCTCCTACTCGATTAGTTTTATCTATCCTCTTTTTACGGATTCTTGATTATGCCTGCAAACATAATTGCTCCGGTTTGATTCTCTGTAATCAGAAAAATAAACGGCTTGTTAAAATTAAATTGCAACGGCATGTTCACTCTTGAAACTGCGGAGGATGACATATCATCCTCATTAATC
>DAII01000100.1:1232-2952 GCA_002496065.1 Methanobrevibacter sp. UBA586 | reverse complement strand
TTATCAATTTTAACATTATTGATATAATCAGCAAAATTTGCTTTATAACTAATTTTAAGCTTTGGAATCCTGATGTCAATTTGTGCGTCTTTTGAGTTGGCTATTAATTCATTCCATTTTATTTCATCAAGTGATTCTATGATTTCACCAACTGAAATTTCCTCATTGGGAAGAATAAGATTAATGTAAAAATTTTTATTCCCGAATGGAAGTGAAACCATATTAAAATTACTGGAGAAGGCGACCTTGGTATATAACTCCATATCCATGGTGCTCACCACTTTATTTGTGCCATTTGCATCCTTAATTGGATGCGGTGCTGTTTTTGATTTATCGCATTTGTTAGTCCATTCTCCATGAAAGTAGTTGGAGTTTATAAACATGAGTTCACAGTCCACCGGTTCATCAAGGAAATTAGGGATAAGTCCCTGTGTGGCTTTAGAACACCATGAATTCAGTTCAGTCATTCCCGCATAAGTACCGATATTTACATCAAAAACCGGAGCATCGTAGAACTCTTTAATAACCGATTTCAGTTCATCAGTGCTATATTTTGAGACGGGATTGTTCCACACGGAATTGGCTATTGCAAGCGTTACTGCAGTATCTGACTTGGGTAGAAAATTCAATATTTTTTTATTCAAATTGTTAATATCGGTTAGACTTTTGTATCTAAGGATTTTTTCAATTCGTTTCAGATCATCTCCTGTTAAATAATTAGCAGCCATGGATAATGATAATGACATGCTATATGGTGCAATTATAAGATTGGTGTTGTTTTCACCATTTTTGATGTTTTTATCATTATAAAAAGATAATAGATTGAATAGGTACTCATTGTACGCATTGATTTGTTCTACCTCTATTTGCGATAGTGCTATTGTTTCCCTATTATCGGTTTTATCCGGTTCATCTGACGAACAACTCACGGAGAATAATTGCAGCATAAGTGCAATTATCAGGAAAAACGGACTTTTTTTCATGACTCAAAATGTGATAAAATGAATTTTGTTGCAAGATAGGGATTTAAATTGAATTATCCAAAAACTATTAATTTATAGGTTGGGTCTGTATGGTTGATTTGGTGGGAATGTGTAATTTTGCGACATGGAACTGATTTGGCTTGTTTTTGTCGCAAATATATTGTAAATTTGCGACAAAATTAAGATTAAAATTGGATGCAATCAATTGCNNAACGGATAATTACAAGTGTTTCAAAACGCGGAAGGGGAACGGTGATTTCGCCGAGCGATTATGCCGGATATGGTGACTCAAAGACTGTTCAAAAATCATTTGAACGGTTAGCGGTTTCGGGAAAACTTTTACGGGTGGCTCGTGGAATATATTGTTATCCAAAAATTGACAAATTATTAGGTATGGGCGTTCTTTATCCTACCCTTGAAGAAATTGCCTATGCTATTGCCAAACGCGATAAGGCAAAGATTGTGCCGACCGGAGCGTATGCTCTCAATAAATTGGGCTTATCAACTCAACTTCCAATGAATGTGGTTTACCTCACAGATGGTTCACCTCGAAAGATAAAATTGGATTCCAACAAGGGCATACAGTTCAGACATACGTCAAAAAAGAATTTAGCTTTCAAAAATGATTTTGCCATGTTCCTGACATTCGCACTTCGTGAAATCGGGGAAAATAATATTTCAGAAAACCAACTTACGCATATCCATAGGCTAATTAGCGGTGTTCCACTTGAGGTTAT
>DAII01000100.1:0-1227 GCA_002496065.1 Methanobrevibacter sp. UBA586 | reverse complement strand
ATGGATTCGTAAAATTATACTTGCATCTTATGAATAAATTTTTGGTATTAACGGAATCTCAACGCCGAACAGTTTTTGAACAGACTGCATTAAGGATAAAACTGCCGATTACAGCAGTAGAGAAGGACTTTTGGGTGACTGAAATCCTTAATGTTTTATTTTCTCTGCCGTATTCAGATAAAATGGTGTTCAAAGGAGGAACTTCTCTTAGTAAGGTTTGGAAGTTAATTCATCGTTTTTCAGAAGATATAGATATTGCAGTAGATCGTAGTCTTTTTGGTATAGAAGGGGAACTAACTAAGAAACAATTAAAAAAGTTAAGGAAAACTTCGTCATTATTTGTAAGGGATATTCTTACCAATGATCTGAGAACCATTGTAGAGAAAGTAGGTTTGAATGAATTTCTAAAGATAGAGTCTGAACCTGATGGTGAGGGAGATGCAACGTATCCTGAACCTCGAAGGATTCATATAATATATCAATCTGTATTTCCTTCAGAAACAAACCATTATTTACGTGACGAAGTGATGTTGGAAGTAGGTGCCCGGTCACTTTTTGAACCTATGGCTAAATCTGAAGTTGAATCATTTGTAACAGAAACTTTTCCGCACCTTACATCGAATGATAATAGAAGTTGTATTTTTACTTCTGTCGCGGAAAAAACATTTATTGAAAAGGTCTTCTTGTTACATGAATTATTCTCAACCGATGGATGTGAGAAAGCAAATCGTAAGTCAAGACATTTATATGATTTGTATAAGATGATTGGAACCGGAATTGCCGATAGAGCCATAGGCAATGATATTCTTTGGGAAACTATTCGACATCACAGAGAAGTGTTTACTTCTGTTCGTAATGTTGATTATTCTCCTGATGTACGTAGTAGAATCAAACTTGTTCCGCCCGAAAATGTAGTGGAGGNNAAAGATTATGCATCAATGGTAATAAATGAGATTTACGATGATAATATTCCGGCATTTGGAGAAATAATTAATCGTATGAAAGAATTGGAATTAAGATTAAAAGGTATTTAAAAATTGCAACATGGAACTGATTTGGCTTGATGAGTGCGACTCTACAAATAGTGAGGCTGGCCGGAGAAATCCGTCGCATGGTGCCGCTGTGATAGCCCGGCGACAGACAGCGGGGCGCGGGCAACGCGGCAACTCGTGGGAGAGCGAGCCGGGACAGAACCTGCTCTTCAGCATACTGGCACATCCTGCAGAG
>DAII01000087.1 GCA_002496065.1 Methanobrevibacter sp. UBA586 | reverse complement strand
GTCAATGCTGATGCTTCCATGGTTAAAGATCTTAAATTTTGTTTTTCTAATTTTGTAATGTGGGTATTACCGGCCTGTTGAACGAGCATGCATGCCTCATCGGTCATTGCATTAATGTAGTTAGCCACATTTTTACCCATTTCCTTATAATCTACTCTGTGTCTCAATGACAGGTCTTGAGTAGCAATACCTTTTCTGCAAGCACCAGTATAACACATCTGACAAACCCTACATCCAATTGAAATTAAAGCTGCTGTTGCAATATATACAGCATCTGCACCAAGAGCCAATGCCTTAGCCAAATCTGCACCGGTTCTGATACCTCCTGCAGCCACCAGACTAACTTCATTTCTTAGATTAACCTCTTTTAATGCCTCATCTGCTTCAACAATAGCTGCAAGTGTTGGAGTACCTGCATGTTCCATGATTACATCAGGACCTGCACCGGTTCCTCCCTGCATACCGTCAACAACAATAATATCCGCTCCACCTTTAGCTGCGATTTTTACATCACTAGCTACTTTACCTGCAGCGAATTTGACAATAATCGGAACCTTCCAGTCGGTGATTTCCCTTAATTGGGAAATTTTCATACTTAAATCCTCAGACCCCACAATATCCATGTGTCTTGCAGGAGAGAGTGCATCTGATCCTTCAGGTATTCTTCTGATTTGAGCTACTTCAGCAGTTACCTTTTCACCTAACAAATGACCACCCATACCGGATTTTGCACCTTGTCCTATTTTGATTTCCACTGCATCACCCTTATTTAGATAATCTGCGGAAACCCCAAATCTTCCAGATGCATATTGGGCAATGAGTTTGTCTGCAAGTTCACGTTCTTCAGGAAGCATTCCTCCTTCCCCTGTGTTTGTTACTGTTCCTGCAAGAGAAGATCCCATAGCCAATGCCATTTTTGCTTCTTTACTTAATGCACCGAAGGACATTGCCCCAATCATAACAGGAGTATCCAATTTTAATGGATTTTCAGCAAATCTATCTCCAAGAACGACATCAGTTCCACAAGGTTCTCTGTATTTGTCAAGAGGAGGCCTTGATACCTGTGCAGGAACTACAACCAAATCATCAAAATCAGGAAGTCTTCTGAGTGCTCCTGTACTTCTGATTTTATAGGAAGCAGTTTGTGATTTTCTAATGATTTCAACAACATCAGGAAATGCCCATGACTGTCTTGCATCCTGTGGAATTGCATTTACTTCAATAGCTCTGTTAGGACACATTTCAAGACATATTCNNTTTCTTGGTTTAAAGGATATGGTTCACCTTGAATAATTTCATAAACTCCATGAGGACAGTTATTATAACATGAAAAACATTTACCACAGATTTTTTCATTTCTATCATCACATAAATACCAGCAACATCCTGGTCTGTCAAAATTTCTTTTACATAAATCTGGATTTCTTTCTACCCTATATGACATAAATGACCCTCACAAAACTAATGACCATAAAATGGCCTTTTACTTTCAGGCACTACCTTTTTAAATTCATCTAACTCTTTGTAGCTTAAGTTGAAACCGTATTTGGCTAAATCCTTTTTAAGAGTTTCCTTATCCTCATCTGTTGGTTTTACGATTTTTGCGTTGTATCCCAGACTGCTGATTTTACCTTTGACGTAGATTTCTCCACGAATAATAGATTCTGCCAAGTCCTCACCAACATCTCCGAGAATAATCATACGGCCGCCCATCATGAAAATACCTGTCATGAACCCAGAGTTTCCTCCAATAATGATGGTTCCGTTTTTCATGATTTCGCCTGTTCTTGAACCTACTGACTTACGTACAACAACGGTTCCACCGTATATTCCTTGACCTGCTCCATCTCCAGCAGTTCCTTCAACAATGATTTCACCGTCAGTTAGGTTATCGCCAACAAACCATCCTGCATTTCCATTGATTTTGATTTTGCTTCCATCACACATGGTTCCTGCAAAATATCCTACGGATCCGTCAATTTTAATGTCGGCTTCATCTACAACTCCTGCTACCAAATAGTGCATAGCATTAGGATTTTTAATTAAAATTTTGGAACCTTTGCCTGCATTTTCCTTTACCTTTGAATTAATTTCACGAGGTGTTAATGTTGATGCATCCAATTCTATTATATCCTCACTCATATAATCACCTTAAATTTCATATACCATAACTTCACCAGGAGAAATTTGTTCAATATTATGGGTGTCTACAACCTGTCCGAGTGAAACCTCTTCAGAAGCTATTGCAAATACGTCGTCGGTTTCAGCCATTACCCCAGGACGTAAGCCTAATTTGTCCTTGGCAATACCAATTCCCTGTGGGGTTCTGATAATGTATGAAAATGGACCGTCCATATCTTCCACAGACTGTTCCAAAGCTTCCTCCAATGAATACCCTGTGTCTAATTTATCAGCAATGTAGTGAACAAGACATTCTGTATCGTTGAATGTTTCAAAAATGTGTCCTTTTCTCTCCAACGGATCCCTTACTTTCCAGTAGTTGGTAATTTGACCGTTGTGAACTACTGATATGTCACGAATGATGTAGGTTTGGAATGGGTGTGCATGATACCTGTCCACACCACTTTCTGTTGAAAATCTGGTATGGCCTATTGCATGAGTTCCCCTTACATTACGAACATCATATCTGTCTGCAATGTCTAGAACACTACCTACATCCTTAATCATTTCAAAAGCCTGACTTCCATTAAGAACAATGACATCATCAATTGTATCGACCTGACTGATTAGTGGTTTGAGTTCTGAAAAATTGTCCAGTTCAATTTTACATTTGTAAATGAATGAATCTCCAACGGATGGTAAAACCTCATCAGATTGAATTGGAGTAATCATGTTAACAGCATCCTTAACAGTTTCAAGTAATCTTTGTTCCTCTTTTACTTGAATTTTTAAAATGTACTCATTTTTTTTAAGGCCAGTTCCACCGTATATTGCATAACCTGCAGAGTCAGGACCTCTGTGCTGAAGTTCATGAAGCATATTAGTCATGTCATTTCCAATATTATGCAATTTTTTATCTTTATAAACAATTCCAGCTATTCCACACAATTTAAAACCTCCTTAATAAAGTATTCATGGATACGAGTATCGTCAGTCAGTTCAGGATGAAAAGACATAGCTATGTTGTGTCCTTGTTGAATAGCTATTATTTCAGAGTCAAATTCTGACAATACTGTTATGTCATCTTTAGATTTATCATATTCCTCAAGTATGGGTGCCCTAATGAAAACACCAGGAAATTCCTCACCAAAGATTGTAATGGGACTTTCAAATGAATCCTTTTGTCTTCCATAGGAATTTCTTCCAACAACAATGTCCATCAATCCCAACAACGGTTGGTCAAAGTCTGTTTTTTTACCCAACAAAATCATTCGNNCTTATTCTCCCTAATCACATCATCGATTCCTCTTCTTTCGATGATTTTGCCAATTACAGTGCTTTCACCACCTGAGATAATTATTCCATCACAGTCAGCTACTTCATTAGCATATCTTACAGATTCCACTTCTGCATCAATACCCATGTTTTCAACTGCCTTCTTAGTAATGTCATAATGTTCACTAACCGCACCTTGTAAGTTCAATATTCCTATTTTAACCATAGCCATCACAAAATGTTTCAATAATGAAAAATTAACACATTAAGAATAAAATAATTCTAAAAGTTGTATATTTAACTAAAAAATTTAGTTTTATAATATATTATATGAATTTTTATTATATATAAAAGTGTTGGAAGATGTTTTCCGACCTTGATTGAATTATAAAAAATTAGAAAGAAAATTAAAAAATTATAAACAATATCAAGAAAAAAAGTAGAATAAGTAAAAATAGTTTAAAAAAAGAGGAATTAATCTCCTTTTTTAATATTTGCGATTGCGTTTTTAGCACCAGAAGATACGAATGCACTTTCGTCTTCAAGTAATTCTTCCAAAGGCTCGATAGCTTTTTCATCGTTTAAGTTACCTAAAGCCCAAGCAGCAGCTCCTCTTACTCTCCAATCTTCATCATTTAAAATAGCTATTAAAGGATCTACAGCTTCAGCTCCTAAACGGCTTAAGGAAGTGGAAGCTTCTCTTCTTACCAATTTATTACTGTCTCTTAAAGTTAAGATTAAAGAATCNNAGCTGCATTAAGTCTGATATTTTTTTTCCTACTTGATAAAGCAGAGATTAAAGGATCGATAGATTCGTCTGCTTTCATTTCAAGTAATCCCATTGCCTCTTCAATAACAAATTCATCGTCACTATTCAAACTTTCAATTAA
>DAII01000015.1:13191-13313 GCA_002496065.1 Methanobrevibacter sp. UBA586 | reverse complement strand
TATTAGTTTAATCATATAATTAATTGTATTATTAATAATAATACCATAAATTAATTAGAGTTATCACAATTATTATTATCATTTTATTATTTACAAGAAAATAAAAGGAGATTAGAGCTAAA
>DAII01000015.1:12055-13125 GCA_002496065.1 Methanobrevibacter sp. UBA586 | reverse complement strand
ATCTTATAAATAATAATTTAAAACTCTTTTTAACTTAAATAGATTTATATAAATTTAATATTTACGTATAATTTAAGAATTAAATCTTTATTATTTAATCATAAATTATCCCTAAATAATTTAAGCTTAGGAGGCTTAATCATGGGAAAAGGAGAAGAATTAACAACAACTAAATATTTAATTCATGCACAAATTAATGCAAATGGAATTGTTGAGAAACCCGATGTTGTTGGTGCAGTATTCGGACAGACAGAAGGTCTGCTTAGTAATGATTTAGACTTAAGAGAACTTCAAAGAACCGGAAGGATTGGAAGAATCCAGGTTATGATGAGAGCTAGTAGCGGAAGGTCCAAAGGTGAAATCGTAATTCCATCAAGTTTGGACAGAGTTGAAACCGCCATACTTTCAGCTTCCTTGGAAACCATTAATCGTGTAGGTCCATGTGAGGCAAAAATCAACACCTTAAGAGTAGAAGATGTTAGAGCCGTCAAAAGGAAACAGGTTGAAAACCGTGCAAAAGAAATCTATAAAAGCATGGTGGACAGCGTTGGGCCTACCAGCGTTAAAATGATTGAGGAAGTAAGGGAAGCCATGCGTGTACATGAAATCTCTGAATATGGAGAAGATAGATTACCTGCAGGCCCAAATATACACACTTCCGATGCAATCATCGTTGTTGAAGGCCGTTCTGATGTTTTAAACTTATTAAAATACGGCATTAAAAATACCGTAGCCGTTGAAGGAGTAAGTGTACCTCGTTCAATTGGTGAGCTAAGTAAAAAAAGAACCACAACCGCATTTGTTGACGGTGACCGTGGTGGAGAATTAATCTTAAAAGAATTGCTCCAAATTGGTGATGTTGACTACATTACAAGAGCTCCAAAAGGAAAAGAAGTTGAAGATCTTGAAAAAGATGAGGTTTTAGTTGCTTTAAGAGATAAGGTTCCTACAGAACAGTTCTTAGCAACTCATGAAGACATCATCCCAAACAATGAGAACAAGCAAAACAACAACTCACATAGGAACAACCACCACAGATTACATAAAAAAGACAGACGCAACAATCATCA
>DAII01000015.1:11249-12039 GCA_002496065.1 Methanobrevibacter sp. UBA586 | reverse complement strand
AAAGATATGCTCAAAGAATTTGAAGATACAGAAATCGCAGCATTTCTTGATGAAGCCTTAAACATCACCAAAGAAGTTAGTGTTGAAGACCTCTACAACGAACTCAAAGAAAGTGATGAAAAAATCGATTTGATAATCTTCGATGGTGTTGTAAGCCAAAGGTTGGTTGACGTTTGTGCAACAAAAAATATTAACAAAATTGTAGCTTTCAAATCTGCAGACATTGTTAAAAAACCATCAAACATACAAATAGTTACAATGGATTAATTCAATCCATTAACCTTTTTTTATTTTAGCCAGTGAGAATATGGATGAGTATATTCGAACAACACATACAAGTAATCGCAAAAAGGAAAATCATGTGGAATTTCCTATTTATAGGGATGGGGAAAAAGTACATCTTTTAAAGTATTTTGACTTTGATGAAATGATTGAGGATTATTTGGTTGAACTGGAAATCAGAAACTACTCACCAAACACCATAAAAACATATAATTCAATTATCACTAACTTTTACAAATTTCTACAGCAGGNNGTATGATGACAGACAATTTCTAAGACTTTTTAAACGTTATATCCAACATCTAAAAAGGGACAAGTCCGTCAGCCAGAATTACATCTATCTTGTTACTGTAGTCGTTAAAAAATTTTTAGAATTTAACCATGTCTTTTTCCTAGATGAGGTCAGTGCTCCGAAAAGAACAAAATCACTGCCGAAATCATTAAACGAGAAGGAAGTAAACGATTTGATAAATTCCGTCGAATATAATCCTGAAAGCGACAATGACGG
>DAII01000015.1:9582-11244 GCA_002496065.1 Methanobrevibacter sp. UBA586 | reverse complement strand
TACATTACTTTATTCATCAGGATTAAGGGTTTCAGAGCTTGTAAACCTCATAGTCAAAGATATTGATTTTGAAGAAAGAACCATTCTTATCAGAGGAAAAGGAGATAAGGATAGAGTTGTTTTATTTGATAAAAATGCCAAACCATTAATATTAGAATATCTCAATTTAAGAAACGCTTCAAGTAAATACTTGTTTACTAACAGAAGAGGAAACCCTCTTACCACTCGGTATGTGCAAATAATGATTAAAAAATATGGGGAGAAAGCAGGAATTACAAAAAAAGTGACCCCTCACGTTTTAAGACATAGCTATGCAACCCATTTACTTAAAAATGGTGTAGATATCAGGGTTATTCAGCAGTTACTTGGTCATTCCAGTTTATCAACAACACAGATTTATACAAGTATTGATATGGATACCATAAAATCCGTCTATGATCAAGCAAAAACAAATTAAATTGGGATACATATGAAAGACAAAACAACAAAAAAAGTCGCAAATAGCGATGCTTGTAAAAAAATACCATTGGTTATTAATGAAGACCTATTGAAAACATTGAAGTCAAATTGTAGGAAAACCGTCCTGATAACAGGAACAAACGGGAAAACAACAACAAACAACATAGCCAACCACATATTCGCACATGACAGTTCAGTTATTTCCAATCTGACTGAAGTAAACATGATAGATGATATTGTAGCTCCCTTGCTTTCAATTTCAGACAAAAAATACGNNGATGCCAATTTTAAGTGAGGAAATAACCCCAGATTATGTTATCGTAACCAATTTCTTCAGAAACCATCTTGACAAGTATGGGGAAGAAGAAACCACAATAAAACTGGTTCACAATTCGATAAAACCTGAAACAACCCTCATACTCAATGCAGATGATCCGTCAATATTATACTTTGATGATTTGGACAATGAAAAAATATACTACTCACAGGACNNAAGGAAGATTCAAATGTGGCCGATTTAATATTCTGCCCAAAATGCGGGAAAAAACTCCAGTATGATTATGTGAACTATGGAAATATCGGCAAATACCACTGTCCAAATTGCGGAGCCCATAATCCAGAAGCTCAATACACCATTACAGATATAGAAATCAACGATGACAACACCTACGAATTTGAAGTTAACAAATGTGAAAAGATAAAACTGAACATTCTGGGAAGCTATAATCTATNNTACAATGCCATTGCAGCCATCAGTTTGGCCAGAAATGAGAATGTTGATTATGACATAATAACCGAACAAATTGAAAACTTCAAAAATGAAAAGGGCAGAATGGAAGAGTTTGAAATAGATGGGAAAAAGGTAGTTCTCAGCCTCTCTAAAAATCCAATCAGCCTCAGTGAGGACTTCAGAACAATCATCTTCGATGATGCCAAAAAGTCAGTTCTGATCATATTGAACGATTATGATCTGGATGGAGAGGATATTTCATGGATTTGGGACGCTGACTTCTCAGAAGTTGATGAAATGCATCATATAGAGTACATATACTGTGCAGGAACGAGAGCTGAAGAAATAGCTGTCAGATTAAAATATGAAGATTTTAATTTAGATAAATTGAAAATATACCCTTCAGAAAACAAAAACAACATAATAGATGCGATTGAAGATATGCTGAATGAATCTGAAAACAAGGACAATTA
>DAII01000015.1:2716-9487 GCA_002496065.1 Methanobrevibacter sp. UBA586 | reverse complement strand
CTCAAATAATAAAACAAAGATGCCAATGGAGAGGAATTGACGTTAATGTCCACAACTTTACAAAAGGAATGAAAAATAATCTGGATATTGAAAAGACAGACATTCTTCTTATGGGTGGTGGCTCAGACCACGGACAGTCATTGGTTTCCAATCATCTGCTGAAACAAAGAAACGTTTTACAAGATTATATTGAAGATAATGGCGTTCTACTGGCCATTTGTGGNNGGTTCGGTGAGAGGTATATGGATTCAAACGGGGACTCAATTCCCTGTCTGGAGATTTTTGATATGGAAACCAGAAGCGAGGACAACCGTCTAGTTGGAAACATAGTACTAGAAAACCATATTGATCTAAATCCTGAAACACTGGTTGGGTTTGAAAATCATGGAGGCCACACCTATCATGAATACCCTACCTTGGGAAGCGTAATTTTTGGAGAAGGCAACAACGGTAAGGATGGTGAAGAGGGATTAGTCTATAAAAACTTTATCGGAACATACCTCCACGGACCAGTACTTCCAAAAAATTCACATTTGGCAGACAAATTGATATTAAATGCATTAAATAACAAGTATGGAATTAAAAGATTGACGGAATTAGATGATAAACTTGAACAAAATGCACATAATGCCATGATAAAAAGATTAGTTTGATTGAATACATATTNNAAAATCCATCAAATATTTAATATAACTAAAATTAATGGAGGAAATTATGAGTATTAATATTAATGACCTTTATACAACAAGGAAAAATATATATGATAGTATTCAAAATTCAAGCACAGCTACAAAAATATTAATGTCATTCTTAATGGCTTGTGTTACAGGTATTATGGCTCAAATTATAATACCATTACCATGGACTCCAGTCCCTATTACTGCTCAAACATTTGCAGTTTTANNTGATTAGTTTTAGGCAAAAAATACGGAGCTCTTTCCCAGATTCTCTATATTTTGATTGGTATACTCTTTGTTCCATGGTTTGGAGAAATGACTGGTGGACTCGATATCGTTTTAGGTTCCACTTGCGGTTACTTTGTAGGATTCGTCCTTACATCATACTTCATTGGAGCTATTAGTGAAAAATACGCTCCTTCACGTAAGTTTACCCGTGCAGTACTTGTGANNTGTGATTGGAATAGCTAACTTTATTCTTATTTACATTCCGGGTTTAGCTGGTTTAGCATTATGGAGTTATTTAACTCAAGGTGTAGTACTTAGTGTCTATAGCTTATTGATGATGGGATTAGTACCATTTATTTTTGGTGAAATCATAAAAGTATTAGGAGCTAGTGCATTTTCAAAAGTATTCCTACCAAAAGAATAAGATTTAAAATCTTATTTTATCCTTTTTTTGATATAATGAAACTTATTTTGAGAGGACATCATCTACTATGTCTTCAGGGCTTTCAAGGCTATGGCTATGATTCTGATTTTGTTAAAAATATGACTGAAGTCAATGAAATTAGGAAAATCGAAACTACTGAAATAACTGTCTGTGATTCTCCTGATGACATTTGTAAGGCCTGTCCGAATCTGAAGAATAATATGTGTCAAAGCAATGATGAAAATGACAACATTGTAAAAATGGATCGAAAGGTATTGGAGAGACTTCCAAAAAAAGAATTTGAAACTTCCAAGGAACTTTTTGATTTGTTGAATGCTACATTCCATTCTAAATCTTCTGTAAAAGGAATATGCGACGGTTGCAAGTGGACAGAGGAATGTCTTTTTGTCCAGAATCTTGAAAACCGTTAACTTTATATAGTAGACAAGCAAAATATATAATTGTTGTATATCTCATACAATCAAATAGTCCCGTAGGGTAGTGGTAATCCTTCTAGGCTTTGGACCCGGAGACGGCGGTTCGACTCCGCTCGGGACTATTATTTTTTAATTATTACTTTTTTTAATTGATTTCATGAAAAACTTATTGATAATAGGTATTAATACTCGAAGTTTAGTTAAATCTGCATTGGATTTGAACTACAATGTTTTTTCAACAACTTATTTTAAAACAGCTGATTTTCCAAATATTGAGAATTGTAAGGCAATTCTAAATGANNAATCAGTCCTGCGGTTCATTTGAGGAATTATATTCTCCAGAAAACATACTAAAAAAATCAGAGGAATATTTGGAACAGGCAGATAATATCATTTTACAGTCAGGAGTCTATGCAACTGACTTCAAAGGAAAATATGGAAAATACAGGAAAAAGATTCTTGGAAACACAGCTATCGAAAACATTGAGGACAAATCCAAGTTCTATAAAAAGATAAGAAACAAATATTTAACTTCAGAAACTTTTTATCTAAATGATATAGGTGAAGCTATTGAAATAAATGATAATTATCCAACCAAGCAATTTATTTTAAAACCCGTGACAGGAAGTGGAGGATATAATATAAATCTTTTAAATGATAATAGCTTAAATGAATTAAACCATAACTATGAAGGCAAGTGGATTCTTCAGGAGTATATTTCAGGAGTGAATGTAAGCTCATCGGTGCTTGGAAANNAAAGAGTCAAGACATATTGTTAACTCAAGGCTACTGAACGCCAATGACTTTGGAGATGAGAATAATTTTTTATATGTTGGAAACATCCTCCCCCTGACCGAAGAGATACTGCCCAATGCTAATGAACTGAATTGTGAAATGAAAAGCATTTCCGAAAGTCTAATTAAGGATTTCGGCCTAGTGGGATCAAACGGAGTGGATTTTATAGCCAATGAAAATGGACTGTATGTAATCGAGTTAAATCCAAGAATCCAGGGAACATTTGAATGTTGTGAAAATGTTCTAAATGTTAATCTGTTATATAGCCATATACAGGCATGTGAAGGTGTTCTGATAGATACTCCTAAAATAAACGGATATAGCTATAAGAAAATAATATATGCAAATGAAACTAATAAGTTTAAGCCTATGCCTTTGCAAAATATCTATGACTTACCTCATTTGGGATCCATTACTGAAAAGGGAGAGCCCCTACTTACAATAATAGAAAAAAATAAGAATTTAAAAAAATTGATTGAAGATGCTAAGCCATAAACAAAAAAAATAGTAGAGTTAGAAAAATCCAACCAAGTGTAAAATAAATAGAATAACACCAATGGTTATCATAAAAGTAGATAAAACCATAGCTCTTGTAATCCAAACAAAAACTTTAGCCTTATTATCTGGATCTTTCATCCATTGGTCCATAGGATTACGTTGCATAATAATACCATAAAAAAAGAAATATAAAAAAGAGAATAATTAAGAAAAACTAGACTCTTAACTCAGGTACATCGCTAGGTTTTTCAGCAAGTCCTTCGTCTACCTCTTGTTTTTTCTCAATTGTAGATCGAATCATTTTCAATCTAACAAAGTTTTCCCTTTCCATTTCTTGAAGTCTCATATCAATATATTTTTCTGTGTTTTGGAATCTTGGAATCATGATGTGTTCCAACGCATTTACCCTACGTTTTGTGGATTCAATTTCCTCAGCCAATAGGAAAATAGTTTTTTCTACTTCACCAAGTTCAATTAAATATTTTACTGATTCCTCGAATTTTTTCGCAGCTTCATCCAATTGAATTGTAGTGTCTGCAAAACCGTAACCTCTGTCTACAATGGATCTGTTTTCATCCATTACAACATTGGTAACAGGTACTGATACACCCATGATACTTCTGGATGTAATATCAACTTCAATTGATTCTTTTACAGACAATGAAGCTTTTCTAACTGCTAAGTCACCCATAACAATCTGAGCTTCTACTAAAGCTTCAGTTGCTTCTTTAAGACTTCTTTCTGCGTTTTCACGAATACTTTTAACACGATCTAAGATATCAAAGAACTCTTTAATAAGAGCATCTCTTTTTTCCTTNNATAATCCATGCCCTTTTACTGCAAGTTTTGTTCTATCTTTAAGAGTGAGCAATTCCATCCTTGTCGGATTTACTCCCTCTATAATATCTTGTGCCATTTAATCACCTCATTAACTTGTAATGAAATTATTCGACANNAAGGAATTCTTCAATAAATTCATCTTTAAGACGTTTGAGTTCAGTTCTAGGTAATATTTTAAGTAAATCCCAACCAAGGTCTAAAGTTTCAAAGATGGTTCTGTCTTCGTCTTTACCTTGAGTAATGAATCTATCTTCAAATGCTTGAGCAAATTCCAAGAACTTTTGGTCCCTTTCAGTAAGTGCTTCTTCCCCTACAACCGCTACTAAGTCTCTTAATTCACGACCTTCTGCATATGCAGAATAAAGTTGGTCAGATACACCACTGTGGTCTTTACGGGTTTTTTCTTCACCAATACCCCCACTCATTAAACGAGAAAGTGATGGAAGTACATCTACAGGTGGGTAAATACCTTTCCTATAAAGTTCCCTACCCAATACAATTTGCCCTTCAGTAATATAACCGGTCAAGTCAGGAATTGGGTGAGTAATATCGTCCTGAGGCATAACTAAAATAGGCATTTGAGTAATAGAACCTTCTTTACCGTCAATACGTCCTGCACGTTCATAGATGTTAGCAAGGTCAGTATACATGTATCCAGGGTAACCTCTTCTTCCAGGAACTTCGTCCCTAGCTGCGGAAATTTCCCTTAATGCTTCACAGTAGTTGGTCATATCAGTTAAGATAACCAATACTTGCATACCTAAAGTGAATGCAAAGTATTCAGCAGTAGTCAAAGCCATTTTTGGAGTTAAAATCCTTTCAATAGCTGGGTCGTCTGCCAAGTTCATGAATACAGTTACTTTTTCAAGAGCTCCTGTTCTTTCGAAGTCTCTCATAAAGAAGTTTGCTTCTTCGTGAGTAATACCCATAGCAGCAAATATTACTGCAAACTCAGTATCGTCACCAAGTACTCTAGCTTGTCTTGCAATTTGAGCTGCTAAATCGTTGTGAGGTAAACCAGATCCTGAGAAAATAGGAAGTTTTTGTCCTCTTACAAGGGTGTTCATTCCGTCAATGGTAGAGATACCAGTTTGAATAAATTCTTCTGGGAATTCACGAGATGCAGGGTTCATTGGAGCCCCGTTAATATCTAATTCTTCATCAGGGATGATTTCTGGTCCACCATCAATAGGTTTACCGATACCGTTGAAAATACGACCCATCATGTCTCTAGATACACCAATTTTAGCAGTTTCACCAGTGAATCTAGTTTTAGTGTTTTTAGTGTTTAAGTCACTTGTTCCTTCGAAAACTTGGATAACAGCAACGTCTTTAGTTACTTCAAGAACTTGTCCACTTCTTTTTTCACCGTTAGGTGTTTCAATATCTACAATTTCATTGTAACCAACGCCTTCTACTCCTTCAACAACCATTAAAGGACCTGAGACTTCAGAAACTGTAGTATATTCTCTAGTTTTAATATTTGTGTTCATTTTTAAGCCTCACTGCATTGTTTGGTAATATCTGCTTGGATTTGTTCTACTTTAGTAGCAAACTCATCTTCTGGAACATATTTCATTTTTGCAATATCTTCTTTAACAGGTAATGCTACGATTTTTTGGATTGGTACTCCTCTGTTTACTGCACCAATAGCTTCTTTTTGGAATAAAAGAATGGTTTGTAACATTTTGTATTGTTTGGAAGGTGCACAGTAAGTATCAATGTCATCGAATGCATTTTGTTGCAAGAAGTCTTCTCTTAACATACGAGTGGTTTCTAATGTAGCTTGGTCTACTTCAGGTAAAGCATCAGGACCAACTAATTGAACGATTTCTTGAAGTTCTGCTTCTTTTTGTAATAAAACCATAGCTTCATTACGTACATCTCTCCAATCATCAGCTACATTGTCATGCCACCAGTTTTGNNTTGGATACTGTCAACGTATAATGAGTAACTTTGTAACCAATCAATGGATGGGAAGTGACGTCTGTCTGCAAGGGATGCATCTAAAGCCCAAAATACTTTACAGATACGTAAGGTGTTTTGAGTAACAGGTTCAGATAAGTCCCCACCAGGAGGTGATACAGCACCAACTACAGTAATGGATGATACTTTTGGATCGGTACCTATGGTGTTTACCCTTCCTGCTCTTTCGTAGAATTGAGCAAGTCTGGATGCTAAGTATGCTGGGTAACCTTCTTCCCCAGGCATCTCTTCAAGTCTTCCAGAAATCTCCCTCATAGCTTCAGCCCATCTTGAGGTTGAATCCGCCATAAGTGCTACGTCATAACCTTGGTCACGGTAGTATTCAGCAATAGTAATTCCAGTGTATACACATGCTTCACGAGCAGCTACCGGCATGTTGGATGTGTTTGCGATAAGAACAGTTCTATCCATAATTGGATTACCTGTTTTTGGGTCGTCAAGGAATGGGAACTCAGTAAGTACCTCAGTCATTTCGTTTCCACGTTCTCCACAACCAATGTAGATAACAATATCTGCATCTGCCCATTTAGCCAATTGTTGTTGTGTAACAGTTTTACCTGATCCGAATGGACCTGGAATAGCTGCTGCTCCTCCTTTTGCAACTGAGAAAAAGGTATCTTGTGCTCTTTGACCAGTTACGAGAGGTACATCAGGGTCTAATTTTTCAGTGTATGGACGTCCTTTTCTTACAGGCCATTTTTGAAGCATTTGAATACTTTCTAAACCGTTTTCGGTTTCAACTTCAGCAATGTCTTCCAATACAGTGTATTCTCCTTCAGAAGCTAAGGATTTTAATTCACCTTCAATGGTAGGTGGTACGAGGATTTTTTGTAATACAGCAGAAGTTTCCTGTACTTCACCAAGAACGTCACCGCCTTTTACTTTG
>DAII01000015.1:199-2692 GCA_002496065.1 Methanobrevibacter sp. UBA586 | reverse complement strand
GTTACACCTCTTGCAATAAAGTCTCCAGATTCTTTTTTAATCAATTCTAATGGTCTTTGAATACCATCGAAAATGGATCCCATTACACCAGGACCTAATTCTACAGATAAAGGTCCTCCAGTACTTTCTACAACTTGACCTGGTTCAATACCAGCTGTTTCTTCATAAACTTGAATGGTAGCGGTGTCACCTTCGAGCTCAATGATTTCTCCGATGAGCTTTTGTTCACCTACTCTTACCATTTCATACATCTGGGTTCCTCTCATACCATCTGCGATAATAACAGGCCCAGCAATTTTAATAATCTTTCCTTCAATAATCATTTAACCATCTCTACCCCAATAACTCTTTTAATAAGATCTGCCATTTGATCAGATGATCCTTCAGANNTTCAGAGGACCCGTCTTTATCAGGTATTTCAATTATCATTGGCAATACATTAGAACCTATTTTTCTATTAATATGTTCTCTAATTTCATTAGCTAATACTTGTGTGATTATAATAATAGAAACATCCTCTTCTAAAAATTTATCGAGAGCTGCAATAGCTTCCTCTTCATTATTAACAATTTCAGATTTTTTGACTCCACCTAATCTAAATCCTGAAACTGTATCTAAGTCTCCAATAATTCCTACTGAACTCATATTAACATCTCCATGATTTTAGAATTTGGGAATCCAACTTCTCTTTTTGCTCTTGTAATAATTTTTAAATTTTTAATTTCAGTTTCTTTTTGACTTACGTATCCAATAATAGGACCTACACCTAATGGTTTTTTGGACGCTAATGATTTAGCGTGTTTTACTAAATATACATCTAAAGCTCTTTCAAATACAGCTACATTACCTGTTTCATTATATTCACCAATAGCATCAGCCAAAGCTTCAGCGTATTTAGTTCCTTCCAAACCAGAAATTACGTTGGTTACATCTGGTGATTCCATTAAGTCTTTAAGTTTCCATTCACGTAATTGATACCCTTCTTCTAACATATACGGGCTGATAGTGTCGTAGGATAAACCGTCTTCTTTAGCCCTAATAATTAATTTTAAATTAGCAATATCTACTTTTGTACCGATGAAAGAGTAAACAATTTGTCTGTTTTCATCAGCAGGAACATCAGTAGATTTTAATAATTTTCTTAAGTAGTATTTATCTAATGCGGATTCTAAAGGNNATCATACCACTGTCTTCGTAAGCTGGAAGAGCATCTTCCAAAGCAGTAGCGTATTCAGTGCCGTCTAAACCTGTAATAATATCAGTTATGCTTTCAGCATCGACCAAATTAGTAAGATCATTGTATAATACTCCACCAGGAATTAATAATTCCATGGTTTCTTCACTGTTAAGACCTACTTCTTTAGCGGTTAAAAGTGATTTGATATTATCTACATCAGTTTTTCTGGACATGATAACAAATGGTGCTTTGACTTCTTTAGGTGCAAGTCTTGCAACAAAGTCATATGTCTCAGCAGCTTGAACATCTAAAGCTTTGTCTAATGGATAAGTATCTAAAGTTTCAGCGTAATCAGGAACACCTTGGAGATAATTTTCAACTTCGCTAACATCGTTTGCATCAACAAGTTCGCTTAATTGTTTTTCATCGAAAAGTCTTCCTTTTCTAGCTCTTACTCTAGCACTTGGATTAAGATAAGGATAAATGTCTAATATTGGTCTAGTTGCAATAATCACAACAATAGCGCCTATAACAACAATTGCGATAATACATAAAACTAAGAAAGTTTCTTGAGTTAATCCAATTGAACTAATAAGTGCAGCAATTTCATCAGCCATAATTTATCCTCCTAAAGATTAAATAAAACACTAGCTACTTCACTACGTAATATTTTTTTGTTCCTATCTAATCTTGATTCAATAGTATTGTTTACTTCAATATCTCCATTTGCAGTAATGAGTATAGCTCCACCAATAACATCAATTGCATCTCCGGAAGTTAAAGTAGTGTTAACTCCAGTTGCTGCGGTAATATCACTAGCAATAGTGCTTAATTTATTGTTAATAGCACCTGCATCAGATTCTTTTACTTTGACGATTAATTCGCCACCACCAATCTCAATACCTGCTTCTTTAATCATGTCAACTAAAGAGTTTACATATTGTGAATCATTAGCTGAAGCTTTTTGTGATAATTCATCAACTGCCTTATCGAAAGCAGCTTCGATGATTTCTTCTTTTGCTCCTAATTCTGCTCTACGAGCATTCATCTTAGCTTCGGAAATAATTTGCTGATATCTCATATCAGATTGTTTTTTACCGTTTTCTAAAATTTTATTCTTTTCAGCTTCGGCATTTTTAGTAGCATCAGCATTAATTTGATCTACTTCTGCTTGAGCGTCTTGAATGATTTTATCAGCTTTATCCTGGGCTTCAGACATAATGCTTGAAATAATTTTATCAGTGCCTGAGCTCATAGAATACCACCTAAGCTAAAATTCCACCGAATACCATAAGTAAGATTGCAATCAAGAATCC
>DAII01000015.1:0-123 GCA_002496065.1 Methanobrevibacter sp. UBA586 | reverse complement strand
TAATCCAGCAAAACCAATTGCAGCACCTACACCAATAGCTACAATACCTGCACTAGTGGATAATCCAGTTCCTCCACCGAGTAATCCTGAAAATACTAATAATAAGATTGCAATCAAGAATCC
>DAII01000055.1:274-14224 GCA_002496065.1 Methanobrevibacter sp. UBA586 | reverse complement strand
AGTATGTTTTGCTATTATTTCCCCATTTCCATCAAATAGATAGCTGGTATTGTATATGTTTCCATTTTCCTTTTCGGGAATTGATCCGGCAAGGATATAAACTTCATTCAACTCAGCAATCTCTGAAATTTTAGCTAATGTGGGGCTGTCATTTTCANNGAATAGGGACAGTTAAACATTTCAGGTAGTACAATAAAATCAGCGCCTTCAGCTATTGATTGATTTATAAGGTCAATAGCTTTTTCAATATTTTTTTCCTTGTCATCTACTACTGTCATCTGACAAAGGGCAAGTTTCATTTTTGTCATTTAAACACTTAAAAAAATAGAATAAGTATGAATTTAGATTCATACTTGAGTTTAGCCAATGTGAGAGGTAGATATCATATCATTAATGGCAGTTGAATTAACATTATTTAATGAACTTCCAGTTATTTTGTATACGTACAATTCTCCGTCACTGAAGATTGATATGTATCTGGTGTAATCACCGTCTGAATTTTCGAGAACAATGTTAGATGCATTTCTCTCATCAATAGTAAGTGTTTCAACTGTATTTACATAATCTCCTTCACTTTGAGCTTTTGTAATTCTTTCTTGATTTATTTCTTTTAATGATGTGTAGTCACTAGTAACATTATAAAATTCAACAACAGTATTATTTCCTGCATCGAAGAATATCGCATCTTTATGGGAATTGTCAGTTAAGTTAGTCTGACTCCAGTCTGATGGATATGCGAAACTAAAACCATATTCTGAGTAATTTGCTGTATCTGCAGTTGTAGTTCCAGTTGTTGTATTTTGTGTGTGGGATCCTGAAAGAACAATTCCACAAATAGCTATTATTGTTACTGCTACAATAATCCCAATAACAATTTTATTTGCTTTTATTATTTCTATTGTACTTTCCTCTTGAGGCTTGGAAGTTTCCTTCGTAAGAGTCTTTGGTTTTTTAGGTTTATGACTCCTGGATTTTTGCTTTTTGCTGCTAGTGAAAATTTCAGGTTGCTTCTTCTGTGATTGTACCTTTCTCACGGGGAATTTATATCCACAATTTCCACAAACAGGAGCACCATCATAACTAGGATTTCCACATTCGGGACATTTTTTCAAAATATGACCTCCTATTGAATTTATTTATATTGGTTATCTTATTTAAAATTAAAGAAAAATTTTTATATATTAAATTTAATAAGTTCAATTCAAAAGGTAGATATTATGGATGATTCTTTAAACAAAACTATCGATGTCGACGACATTAACTATGCAATATATAAAATTGGAAATTGGGAAAACGATTACGAAATCAATCAGATAGGACTCTCTACAGAAATCCCAGTTACAGAAAATACATTAAACCATGTCAGACTGTCAATGGATGAAATCAGAAGGGCGGAATTTGAAATCGATGGAATCACAGTAAATGGATTTGTTGTAATAGCCTATCAAATCAACCCTAAAATTCGTGACATGGATATAAACGAAGCTATTGAATTGGAACAGTNNCAAAATGAGTTTGACAAGATTACCTCAGAACTTGATAATCTGGAACTTATGGGCAATGATGAAACAATTCCTCTTGAAAGTGAGGATTATCTGATTTACAAGCTTGAAAAGGAGTGTCATGTAACCCAATCAGTTCCTGCAAACAAACACACCTTGGAGCATCATAAAAAGGAAATGAAGAGAATTGACGAATCAATTATTAAAAAAAGTCCAATGTAACTTTTTTATTTCTTTTTAATTCTTTGGGAGGTTCAACGGAAACAAATTCGATGCCTTCTTCACAAATCAATTCCTTTGCATCATCATCAATTGACGGAGCTACTAGGATTCCACGAATATCTTGTTTTTCACAGTTTTCACTGGTGAGGGGATTCTCTTTATTATCAAAATCGGTAAGGTATCTTTTAAGCTGTTTGACAGCACTTACTCCGGCTTTTCTACATTTCAATTCAAGTACCATTAAATTATTGTCCTTGTCCTTTCCTAAAATGTCAATAAAACCGTGTTCCACACTGTATTCTCTTGCAGTTGGCTTGAAACCTTCCTCTATGATATGGGGTCTTTTCATAATCATGTCTCCCATATCCTTTTCATAACCTGCCTGTTCAAGATCTTCGAAATCCTCTATGTTTGCATAATTAATCAAATGGATTTCACCAAGTTCCACGGTTAAAAGTTCCTGTGGGGTTCTTCTGTGGCTTTCAATAAATAGTGTTTCATTTTTTAGGTAGGTTCTTGCCTTTGACTTTGGAGGTTGCCAATTCACAGGCTCTACTTTTTTGTCTTGATGGACTAAAAATGACCCGTCTGGTTTTATAAGTATTATTCTTTCTCCCCAGTTTAATTGGCTTAATGCACGACCTTCATATTTAATCTTACAGTTGGCATATATACATATTGTGGCCTTTTTACGCAATCCTTCATGTACTAGCTCATAGGCTTTTTCATGATTTGGATTTTCTAGCAATTTGTATTTCATTAATTATAATTATTCATGAAATATTATAATTTTTTCCATTCAATCATTTTTGATAAATNNTTTGTTGTTATAGAAACATTTATTATTACTTGGAAATAGACATTAGTTCATAATTCGACAAATGGAGAAATTTAAGTGGATGCTTTTTTAAATAATCTAGAGTATTTTTCATTGGACAGTTTTGAATTTACCAATGGCAAAGTTTTGAAAAATGTTAAAATTGAATACTTGACAGGAGGTACTCCTCAATATGATGAGGATGGGAAAATAGTTAATGCGATTGTTTTCTGTCATGGTTCTGGAGGAAATTATGGTTCTATTAGAAAACTAAGCGAACTGGTTAATCCGGGCGACCCTTTTGACAAAAGCAAGTATTTTTTCATTTCATTGTCAGGATTGGGCTCTCCTGAATCCTGTGCCCCTTCCACTACCGAATTATTCTACAAGTTCCCAGAATATTATGTTGAGGATATGGTAAACTTCCAAAAGCAGTTCCTTGAGGAATGTTTCAACATTTCTCATATAAAAGGAATAATTGGAAACTCAATGGGAGGTTTTGTAGCTTTGACTTGGTCTGTAATGTATCCGAATTATATGGATTTTGTAATTCCCATAGTATCCAGTTACAAGACTGCTGGGCATAACTATTTATTGTCTAAAGTCACTAATGAAATAATTAGTTCAGACCCGAATTATGGTGTTGACGGATATTCAGAATCTCTTTCAAGAACTTTAAAATTAGCTTCTCAGGTAACCTATAGCTATGGATTTTCAAGAGAACAATACAGAAACATGAGCAGGTATGAATTGGATGTTTCTGTTGATGATTTTGGAGATTGTGGATTATTTGCAGACATTTATGATGTCAAACTTCAAAACGATGCAATATTGGAATACGATATTGAAGACCAATTATGCAAAATCGAAGCAGATGTTTTAATTATAGCTATTAACCAAGACCAGTATTTTCCACCGGAATTAGATGCAATTCCTTTAAGTAAATTAATCAAAAACTCTAAACTTATTTGTTATGATTCAATGTTGGGTCATGTAGGAACTAATGAGTTAGTAAAAATCAAAGATGAAATTGGAGAGTTTATGGAAAAGCACTAGGTGTCTAATATGGATGTTAAAATAGTTGACTATGGTCAAGGTAATGAAAACTATGTCCTGTATGAAGTTACAGGATTAACAGAGAATCAATTAAATTTCATTAGGGATGAGCTAGATGAGGAAATCAAAATCGAAGGAAACCTATTGAAAATCAAAATGACTTTTGACGATAATATTTTCCCATTCAAAAGTGATGAATCAAAAATAAAATTAGATGATTTTATAGCTAGAGAAGAAATTGAAATGAATGTTTTCCTGTCTAGCTTTTTAGAAAATTTATAATTATTTTGAAGCATTTAACATATGCTCTACGGCTTTTAATGCCTTTTCGCGGATGTTTTCAGGAAGTTTGATTTCTGGTTGTTCATCTTCCAAAGCTTTTTTTACTTTTTCCAATGTGTGTAGCTTCATTGTTTCACATATTGCTGTTTCAACCAAAGGATATATCTTTTTATCAGGAACTTCCATGTTCAGTCTGGTAATCATGTCAATTTCTGTTCCAAGAACAAACTCATCATTGTCACTTTCAGCAATATACTTGAGCATTCCTCCTGTGGACAATACTTCATCACATGCCTGTTGAACTTCTATTTTACATTCTGGATGACAAATAATTTCTGCATTAGGATACTCTTTTCTTTTAAGTTCAACGTCTTCAACTTTTATTTCATTGTGAACATAACAGTGGCCTCCTACAGGTGCTGGAATGATTTCCTTATCAGGAAGTTTTTCAGCTACGTGTTTTCCAAGGTTAGTGTCAGGTCCAAACAATATTTTATCGTTATCAAGACTTTCCACGATTTTCGCNNTACATAATGTGTTCGCATGCTGTTTTGCTTCTGCAATACTGTTTACATATAACACTACTGAAGCATCGGGATTTTCATCAATGGCTTTTAATAACTCTTCTTCAGGTAACATGTTTGCCATAGGACATTCCGCATCCAATTCAGGTAGGACTATTTTTTTATCCGGATTTAATATGTATGCGGTTTCTGCCATGAAATCCACACCACAGAATATTACTAAATCCTTATCTTCAATTTCAGAAGCCTTAATACATAATTCTAATGAGTCTCCAATGAAATCAGCTATTTCTTGAATTTCTTTTGGCTGATAATTATGTGAAAGAATAATTGCATTTTTCTCTTCTTTTAATTGTTCAATGTCTTTTTGAATTGAGTTAATTGTCATCACCTTGTTTTTCATTTATGATTTTTCTAATTTGGTTAGTAATAATAAGTTTATAATCTTTCTTTTTATTAAATGTTTTTACCCAAAATATTATTTTAATCTGGCTGTAACCATTATCTATTCCCTCTGATTCCACAAGTGGAGTTGGTGTTTTGGATATTTCATCATGGCTGCCGATTATTTCCAAAACCTCTTTTTTAAATTGGGAAATGTCAATATTCAACGGAACGGAAATGATTAGCGATACCTTTTCAAGCTCATGTTTTCTAAATCTTGAATATGGGGTGGTCGATAGTGTTGAATTTGGAATATATACAGTGTCTCCAGTTTCGGTTAAAATTTTGGTATTCCTAAGGCCAATTTCCTTAACTTCACCCTTCAGGTTGTTGATCTGCATCATATCTCCCACCTCTATGGTCTTGTCGGTTATTAGGAAAAATCCTGACATGAGATTGGAAATGACGTCCTTTGCGGCAAAACTCACTGCAATACTCACGATTCCAATACTTATGAAAATGCCCTTTAAATCAATTCNNAATTCCAAAAATATTGAATATGATTATGATAGCTATAAGAATTATTATGTATTTCACTAGGTCCCTAAGGGCATATATTGCTGTTAGATTCTTATTAAACGCCTTCAAATGGTTTATAAAATATGAGCAGATTCTTATGGAAATATAGGTTAGGACTATTACGACCGCAGTTTCGATTATTTTTAAAAAGGGCAGTAGTGTAGTGTAAATATGCATTTTTATCACTTAAACGTTAACAACCATCAAATCATAAGCTAATTCGACATTTTTAAATTCTTGACGAGCTTGACTTATTAAATCGCTTGTATCTACGTAACGGGTACTGAAATGGGTTAAAATCAATCTGTCTACATTCGCCTCACTAGCTATTTTTGATGCATCTGATGATGTTGAATGGAAGTTTTGAATTGCTTTGTTCTTATCCTCAAGTGTATATGTTGATTCATGAATTAATAAATCCGCACCTTTTGCAAATTGAACCATTTCTGCACATGGAATTGTATCTCCTGAATAGACTATTTTTTTGGATTTTTTAGGTTCTCCAAGTACCTGTTCGGGTTTTATGACTTTTCCGTCTACGGTCACTTCTTCTCCGTTGTGCAGTTTTCCAAACAATGGCCCTACAGGAACTCCAAGCTCAATAGCTTTTTCTCTTAAAAATGTTGGTTTTTTCTTTTCTTCCACGGAATAGGCAAATGAAGGTACGCTATGCTTTACCTTTTGAGCTTTGATAATGTATTCGTCAGTTTCAATGATGGTTCCGTTTTCAACTTCAATTATTTAGNNAAATTAAAATCGGAAAATCCAATCTGCTTAATTAGGTTCATCAATCTTTTGAGACCTTTGGGACCATAAATGGATAATGAATTTTCACGACCTCTGAAATTCATTGATTGTAAAAGTCCTGGAAGGCCTAAGATATGATCTCCATGATAATGACTTAAGAATATTCTGTTTATCTTCATAGGACTTATTTTTGCGAATATTAATTGTTTTTGTGTAGCTTCACCACAATCAAACAGCATAACGTCACCCATATATTTGAGAACAATTGCCGGATGGCTACGTGTCTGTGAATGAACTGCTGATGAGGTTCCTAAAAATGTTACTTCCATTTAATCACTATCTAATAATTTTAATTATTTTAATAAATATATTTAATTAGTTTTATAATTAAATTTATATTTAGTTAAATGATTTAGGAGAGATTTTAATGGATAAAATAGTCGAGTATATGATTCTTGAGGATGAGGGATTCGGCGATATCACTTCCAATGCAGTTATCAATGAAGATCAGTTTGCAATAGCTGAAATCACATCTAAGGAAGAGGGTATTCTTGCAGGAGTGGAAATAGCTAGGGATATTTTTGATTTTAAGAACATTGAGGTTATATTTAACCTATGTGATGGCAGTAAAATCAACAAAGGAGATTTGTTGTTTTACGTTAAGGGAAGGGCTTTGGATATTTTATTGGTTGAAAGAACAGTTCTCAATTTACTGATGCACATGAGTGGTGTTGCCACATCTGCAAACAGCTATGTTGAATTGGTTAAGGATTATGATGTTATCGTTGCAGGTACAAGAAAGACAGCTCCCGCACTTGCCAAATTTGATAAGATGGCTTTAAATATTGGCGGTGCGGACACCCACAGGTTTTCATTGGATGATATGGTTTTAATTAAGGATAATCATATCAAGGCTGTTGGAAAACCATTGGAAACTCTTATGAAGGCTAAGGAAAACGTTAGCTTTTCTAAAAAAATTGAAATTGAAGTTGAAACACTTGAAGATGCTGTAGACTGTGTAAAAAACGGAGCAGATATTGTAATGTTGGATAATATGTCTCCTGAAGAGGTAAGGGAAGTTTTGGATGTTCTGGAAGAGTTGAACATTCGTGATAATTCTTTAATTGAAGTGTCAGGGGGTATTAATAAGGAAACCATAGTTGAGTATGCCTGCTTGGGAGTGGACATTATTTCTGTAGGTGGAATTACTCATTCCTCCAGAAGCCTCAACTTTAGCTTAAACTTTGGAGATAATTTATGAAGGTTGATGAAATATTTGACAAACACGCTGAAATATATGATTCTGAAAGGGAAAGGCTGATTCCAGGATTTCATGATTTTTATGGATTGAGCATTGATGTCATGGATTTTAAAGAGGATAATCCACGAGTTCTGGATTTGGGTGCAGGAACTGGTATTTTGACAGAGGCATTACTTGAAAAATATCCCAATGCCGAAGTGGAGCTGATAGATTTGGCGGATAATATGCTTGACATTGCTCGTGAAAGATTTAAGGACAATCCAAATATAACTTTTAGAAATGAGGATTACTTGACTGCCGAATTTGACTGCAAATATGATATTGTAATGNNGTAATGTCTTCACTTTCCATTCATCATTTAACTCAGGAAGAGAAGAAATTTTTATATAGCAAATATGTGGCGTTGGTTGAGGATGGAGGAATTTTTGTCAATGCTGATTTGGTCTGTGATGAAAACGAGCTTGTTGAAAGGTTATTCTATCAAAAGGTGGATGATCTGATTTTGGAAAAGGTCACTGCCGAAGAATTTGAACAGGCAAACGAAAGAAGAAAATTTGACGATACAGACTCAATTCAATATCAGTTAGNNAGGATGCCGGTTGCAGGCTTGTAGGTGTGCCCTTTAAATTTTATACTCATGCTATTTTATGGGGTCACAAATGATTGACAAAAGAAAATTTAATATTATATAAAAATCATAAATATTAAAGAATAGAAGATTTTATATTTTTTTATTAAATGGTGATTTAATGGTAAAAGAGGCTAAGTTAGTCTTAGAAGACGGAACTATTATAAAAGGTGAAGGTTTTGGTCATGAAACTACTAAAACCGGTGAATTAGTCTTTTCTACTGNNACTGAATCTTTAACTGACCCGTCCTTTAAAGGAGAGATTTTAATGTCCACTTATCCTTTGGAAGGAAACTATGGTGTAAGTGAGGATTGGTATCAATCTGACAAAATCCAAGTAGAAGGATTTGTTGTACGTGAAGTATGTAAGAACGTTTCTAATTTTTCATCTCCAAAAACATTGGATGAGTTTTTAACAGAATTTGAAGTCCCTGGAATTAGTGGAGTTGACACTAGGGATTTAACCCTTAAAATTCGTGAAAAGGGTTCAATGAAAAGTGTTTTAACTACTGAAGACATTCCTGATGAAGAATTAATTGAAATGGCAAGAAGCCAACCTCATATTTCCGAAAGGGATTTAGTCCCTCTTGTATCTACTAAAGAAATTAAGGAATTTGGTGAAGATAAAGACAAGAAAGTTGCCTTGATTGATTGTGGTGTCAAGAAAAGTATCATTGAAAACTTCTTAAGTAGGGACATTGGTGTTGTCTTGTTCCCATACGACACTGATTACAAAACAATTTTAGATTATGATCCTAAGGGATTGATGATTACTTCCGGACCTGGAAATCCTGATAGAGTAACTGAAACTATTGAAACTATGAAAATATTGTCTAACAGATTACCTATCTTCGGAATTTGTATGGGTCAACAGTTAATTGCAAAATCATTTGGTGCAAGATCTTACAAGATGAAATTTGGTCATAGGGGAGCTAATCAAACTGTAAAAGATTTGGAAACTGGAAAAGTATTTATTACTTCTCAAAACCACGGCTTCGCAGTTGATGAAAGCAACCTGCCGGATGTANNGATAAGGAATCTCTCAATGACACTGATTTGGTATTGGCACAAATCAATCTTAATGATGGTACTCCTGAAGGTTTATCACATAAGGAATTGCCTTTAAAAACTATTCAGTACCATCCAGAAGCTTCTCCACGTCCTAATGATACAAGAAGCATATTTGATGAATTTAACCAAATGATGGATGATTATTAAAATTACCATTTTACTAAAATAATTTAAGAGGATTAAAATGCCTGTCGATAATGATATTAAAAAAGTATTAATTATTGGTTCTGGACCTATTCAAATAGGTCAAGCTGCAGAATTTGATTACTCAGGTTCACAAGCATGTAAATCACTTAGAGAAGAAGGAATTGAAACAGTGCTTGTAAACAGTAATCCTGCAACTATTCAAACTGANNAACCCTTAACTCCTGAGATTGTAGCTCAAATTATTGAAAAAGAACAAGTTGATGCAATTTTACCAACCATGGGTGGTCAAACTGGACTGAACATAGCTACTGGTCTTGGAGATTTAGGTTTATTGGATGGAATTAAAGTACTAGGTTCCGATGTTCAAACAATCAAGGATGTTGAAGACCGTGATCTTTTCAGTAATTTCATGCACAGATTAAATGAACCAATCCCAAAAAGCCATGCAGTAGAAAGTGTTGAAGAAGCTATTGAAGCTGTAAAGGATATCGGTTATCCTGTAATTGTAAGACCAGCATTCACATTAGGTGGTACCGGTGGAGGAGTAGCTTACAATGAAGAGGAATTGGTTGAAATTACAACTCATGGTTTAGATATGAGTTTCATCAATCAAGTTTTAATTGATGAATCCGTTTTAGGATGGAAAGAATACGAATATGAAGTAATGAGAGACAAAGATGATACCTGTATTATTGTTTGTAGTATGGAAAACATCGACCCTATGGGTATCCACACAGGTGAAAGTGTTGTTGTAGCTCCTGCACAAAACCTAAACGATCACGATGCTCAGGCATTGAGGGATGCATCAATTAAAATTATCAGAAACCTCGGTATTCGTGGTGGATGTAACATTCAATTTGCAGTAAACCCAGTAACTGGAGAATATAAGGTTATTGAGGTAAATCCAAGGGTAAGTAGAAGTAGTGCTCTCGCATCCAAGGCTACAGGTTATCCTATTGCTAAAATCTCTTCAAAAATAGCTCTTGGAATGACATTGGATGAAATCAAAAATGACATTACCAAGGAAACTCCTGCATCATTTGAACCAGCTATCGATTATGTTGTAGTAAAAATCCCAAGATGGCCATTTGATAAATTCAGAGGAATCAACCGTAAAATCGGAGTTCAAATGAAAGCTACTGGAGAGGTAATGGCTATTGGAAGAACAATGGAAGAAGCATTACAAAAAGCTATCAGGTCTCTTGATATGGGCTTTACAGGATTTGAATATGTTGAATATGATGAAGATGACTTAGCCAATCCGACAGATGAAAGATTCTTCCAAATTTATTCAGCATTTAAGGATGGAATGTCTGTTGAAAAGCTTCAGGAACTTACAAACTTCGACGAACTTTTCCTATACAAAATCAAGAACATTGCTGACTTTGAAAACGAAGTTACCGAAGAGAAACTCAATGATCCTGACTTCCTAAGAAAAGCCAAACAAATGGGATTCTCCAACAAGAGATTGGCTGATCTTGTAGGTCAGACTGAAGAATATGTTAAAAACCTAACCAAAACTCATAATGTAAACCGTACTTATAAGATGGTAGATACCTGTGCTGCAGAGTTTGAAGCAAAAACCCCTTATTATTACAGTAGTCATGATGTAGGTAATGAGGCAATGCCTAACAATAAGAAAAAAATCGTTATTTTAGGTGCAGGACCAATTAGAATAGGTCAGGGTATTGAATTCGATTACTGTTGTGTACACTCATCTCTTGCATTGAAAGAAGAGGACATTGAAACAATTCTAATCAACAACAACCCTGAAACCGTAAGTACTGATTATGACATTTCAGATAAACTTTACTTTGAACCATTAACATTTGAAGATGTAATGGGAATCATCGAACAGGAAAATCCTGATGGAGTGATTGTTCAATTCGGTGGTCAAACTTCAATCAATTTGGCCGTACCTTTAGCTAATGCAGGTGTCAAGATTTTAGGAACACCTTATGAACGCATTGATAGAGTAGAAGACAGAGAATTATTTGCAGACTTGCTTGAAAAACTACACATTCGTCAAGCTCCTTACGGAACAGCTAATTCATTTGAAGAGGCAAAAGAAATCGCTCAAAGAATCACCTACCCTGTTCTTGTACGTCCATCATACGTTATTGGTGGAAGAGCTATGGAAATTGTTTATGATGACAATGAACTTGAGGAATATATGGAAGAGGCTGTTAAAGTTTCACCTGAACATCCTATTCTCGGCCANNACTTTCTTGAGGACGCAGTTGAATTGGATGTGGACATTCTTTGTGATGGAGAGGATGTTTTCATTGCAGGAATTATGGAACACATTGAGGAAGCTGGTGTTCACTCTGGAGATTCAGCATGTGTAATTCCTCCTCAAACAATCCCTGAGCACATTTTGGATACAATTCGTGAAAGTAGCAGAAAGCTTGCTTTGGAATTGGATGTTAAAGGTTTGATGAATATTCAATATGCTGTAAAGCTTGATGAGGAACGCGTATACATTATTGAGGCAAATCCTCGTGCAAGTAGAACAGTTCCATTTGTAAGTAAAGCTATTGGTGTGCCATTGGCAAAAATAGCTACTTGGATTATGACTGGAAGTAAACTCAAGGATTTCGGCCTTACAAAAGAAATCAAGATTGATCATGTTGCAGTTAAGGAATCTGTATTCCCATTCTTAAAACTTCCAGAATCCGATACCGTATTAGGACCAGAAATGAAATCTACTGGAGAAAGTATTGGTATTGACGAAAACTTTGGAATGGCGTTCTACAAATCACAACTTTCTGCTGGAATGGATCTTCCAAAATCTGGTAAAATATTTATAAGCGTTAAGGATTCCGATAAGAAGAAAATACTTCCAATCGCTGAAAAGGCAGAGGAATTAGGATTTGAACTTGTTGCTACTGGAGGAACCGCCGATGCTGCTCCAGGAGTTAGCATTGAAAAAATCAAAAAGGTTTCACAAGGTTCTCCTAACATCAAGGAAGCTATCTTAAACAAGGAAATTGATTTGATTATCAACACATCCGAAGGAAAACAATCTGCTAAGGATGGATATATCATTAGAAGATTAGCTATTGAATTAGGTATTCCTTATGTAACAACTCTTGCTGGTGCAAGGGCTGCTTTAAATGCTATTGATGCTGTTCAAAACAATGCAATTAAAGTTAAATCATTAAACGAATACATTGATGGAGAATAATTATTCTTCATTCTTTTTTTATTTAAATCCACAGTGAGGACATTCGGATTCTTTAGGATCTATTTTATGTCTGCAATTAGGACAGAATCTTATTTTAACCTCGTACTCTTTGTTTAAATCTATTTTTATATTGACTTCAATTGTTTCAGTAATTGTATTTTTAATGCTTGACTCGTCCCAATCGTTTTCCATAAGAATTTTTTTATAGTAATATGCTTCAGTCATCGTATCGCAGTATTTGTAGATCTTGTCTTCCTTTTCAACATAAAACTGCCTTTTTGAGTGATTGAAAAGTATTTGGCCTTCTCTTTTTTCTTTGTTTACCTTTGTTCCCTTTATTCTTCCTTTGGATCTTTTACTTGGAAACGGTGGCAGTTCCATATTTTCAAGATCACACTCAACTAACAAATCATAATCGAAATTACAGTAAAATAAGGCATCACGTTCATATAATGCGTCAGATAATTTTTTAAACTCACCATAGTCATTATTTTTGTATTTAATCCTGTAAACATTATCTGTTTTAATAATATTTCTATAAAAATACCTAATATCTTGGGAGTTAATAAAAATCATCTCAAAGTTTTCTTACATAATATTATTGTTTTTACTTATAAAATAAGTATTTATTAATATACTATGTTTTACAAATCAACTGTTAATGTTTACAATTACAAATGCAACTATATTAAAAGGAGCAGATTTGACTCCGAAAAAGGAAAATATCGTTGTGGAAGATGGAAAAATTATTGAAATAAGTAAAGATGCTTGTGAAGGAGAAATAATTAACTGTGAAGGTTCCATTGTTTCACCGACATTTTTAAATGGACATGTTCATATTGGGGATTCAATAATTAGGGATGAAGGATATGGACTTACATTGGATGAAATGGTAAAGCCCCCTAATGGTGTCAAGCATGTTGCTCTTTCAAATGCTAGTGATGATGAACTCATTGAGGGCATGAAGGATTCAATGTGGGAAATGGTAATGACAGGTACAAGTCATTTCATTGATTATAGGGAAGGAGGAATCAAAGGAATCAAACTTCTTAAAAAAGCCAGTAAGAATATTCCAATAAAACCAATCATCCTTGGCCGTGATGACAGCTTCTATGGTGATGATCCTGATTTGAGAGAGGTAAAAATGGCAATCAGAAAGATTCTAAAAATAGCTGATGGTATTGCACCTAGCGGATTTGGTGAAATCAAAACTGAAGTAGCTGAGCTAATCACTGAGGAATGCAGAAAGAAAAACAAGATTTCATCAATTCATGTTGCCGAATCTGAAGAGGTTCAAATAAGTTCTATAGAAAAATACGGCGAAAGTGAAGTTAAAAGAGCCATTAACTGTAATTTCAATCAAATTGTTCATGGAACCAATCTCAAGGGTGATGATTTGAAGCTCATAAAAGAGTCTCCTGTCAATTTATGTGTTTGTCCAAGAGCAAATGCTACTTTGAACGTAGGAATAGCTTCTTTGGACAAAATATTGGAGTCTGGTATCCTGCCTATTTTAGGGTCTGATAATATAATGTTGAATTCA
>DAII01000055.1:0-264 GCA_002496065.1 Methanobrevibacter sp. UBA586 | reverse complement strand
TCTGTAAGCCAAAATTATAATATAAATCCTAAAGCATTGCTTAAAATGGCAACAACCAATGTTGCATATAGTTTGATTAATAATCAAATTAATAAGTCTGTAGTGGCAGAAAATAATTTAGCTCAATTTGTAGTTTTTAAACAGAAATCTAGGAATTTTTACCTCAATATTATTAATAGGTCTAATTCGAAAGATATATTATATATTGTAAATAAAAATATAATTCATAGTTATTGATATTATATATCTTAAGGAGGATATGGG
>DAII01000016.1:216-5470 GCA_002496065.1 Methanobrevibacter sp. UBA586 | reverse complement strand
AATTCAAAATCAAAAATAAATCTAATGATTCTTAAAGCAAAAAACATCAATGAAATTAAAGGTAGCGTGAAAGCACCTCCTTCTAAAAGCTATTCTCATAGGGCGGTTATTCTGGCTTCCCTGGCCGATGGAACCTCTAAGATTTTTGACTTACTTTTCTCTGAGGATGTTCTCTCTTCAATCAGGGCATGTCGTGCATTGGGGGCCAAAATCACTGAAAAGGATGACTTTTTGGAAATCAAAGGAACTAAAAACCTTCACAACAGCCAAGGTGAGCCGATTAACCTTGAAAATTCAGGAACTACTCTTCGTATCATGACTTCAATAGCTGCACTGGCAGATAATGAAACAACTCTTACAGGTGATGCTTCACTTCAGACAAGGCCTATGAAGCCGTTACTTGATGCCTTGAAGCCTTTGGGGGTTAAAACGGTTTCCAATGAAGGGAAAGCTCCAATCACCATCGAACCTGGATACAAGGGAGGAATAACAAGTATCATGGGAAACATTAGCTCTCAGTACATCTCCTCAATGATTATTTCAGCTCCATTGTCAAAGCAGGGTGTCAATCTCACAGTTTTTCCTGAATTCAAGTCCAAGCCTTATGTTGACATGACACTGGACATCATGGAGAAGTTTGGAATTGAAATCNNTTGCGGAAAGTCTATGAAGGAGTGTGAGTTTGTCTATTATGAAATTCCAAGCCAAGAATACAGTCCAGCAGACTACACTGTTGAGGGAGACTACTCTTCAGCATCCTATCTCCTTGCTGCTGCTGCAATAGCTGGGGGAAACATCACTGTCAGGAACCTTTTTAGAGACTCAATGCAGGGTGACAAGGTTATTCTTGATATTCTGGAGGATATGGGTGCAGACATCACAAGAAATGAGGATTCTGTGCAGATTTCATCAGATGGTAAACTCAAAGGAATCGACATCAACCTTTCAAACACACCTGACCTTCTAATCACGGTGGCAATTCTTGCTGCGATGGCTGAGGGAACCACAAACATTACTGGAGTCAAACATGCAAGGGTCAAGGAAACGGACAGAATCGACACCACCTGTCGTGAGCTTGAAAAGCTAGGCTGTAGTCTAGAGGAGTTTGAGGATGGAATGAGCATTACAGGAGGAATCCATGGAGGTAGGGTCAACTCTCATGGTGATCATAGGCTGGCAATGGCATTTTCACTTCTTAACCTTGGCCATGAAGTTGAAGTTGAAGATGGGGAAGTTTTTGATGTTTCTTTCCCGAACTTCATTGAGGCAATGGAACAGATTGGACTTGAACTTGAACTTGTGGAGGAGTAAAATGAAATCAAAGGATGAGGTAAAGGCAATAGTGGAAGGTTTGGATGCAATCTATGACTTGAGGTTTTTTGAGAATCCGGATCCTTATCGCGTTCTAATCAGAACAATCCTTTCACAGAGAACACGTGATGAGAATACAGATAGGGCTACTGACAGCCTCTTTTCGGTTTACAAAAACATAAATGAAATAGCTGACGCTCCGGTTGAGGAAATCGAGAAGCTCATCAAGTGTGCAGGATTCTACCGTGTGAAGGCTGCAAGAATCAAGGAGGTTTCAAACATTCTTCTAGACCAGTTCGACGGTGAGGTTCCAGACAACATGAAGGAACTTCTCACATTACCTGGTGTTGGCAGAAAGACAGCTAACTGCGTTCTTGTATATGGATTTAAGGAACCTGCAATCCCTGTTGATACTCATGTTCACAGGATATCCAATCTTCTGGGACTTTGCGATACAAAAAATCCTGAGGATACTGAAGAGGAACTTATCAAAATAATCCCTAAGGAGGATTGGATTGTTCTAAACGATTATATGGTTCAGTTTGGCCAGACCATCTGTAAGCCGAACCACATGCAGTGTGAAATCTGCCCGATTGTGGATTACTGCGACCATGTAAAGCAATAGCTTTATATGTTCACCTATCAATATTTTATTTAGGTGAAAAAAATGCTTTACGCTATAGTAGATATAGGCTCAAATACGGTCAGACTAAACATTTATGATATTATTGATAACAAATCAAAATTTCTTTTAACAAAAAAGTATGCTCTAGGTCTTGTTTCCTATATCACCAAGGGAAAGCTTACTGACAAGGGCATAAACAAGCTTATTGGAGTTCTGGAGGACATTAAGGATGACCTTGGCGATTTGAAGGTTAAAAACTACAACATGTTTGCAACAGCATCCCTTAGAAACATCTCAAACTCTAAGGAAGTTCTAAAACTCATCAAGAAACAGCTTTCAATCGAAATAGAAATCCTCGATGACAAGACAGAAGGAAAATACAGTTTTTTAGGCTCAATTTCAATCATGAAGAGTGACAGTGGAGTTCTCATTGATGTTGGTGGTGGAAGCTCTGAAGTGGTTATCTACAGGAATAGGAAGGTTAAAGAGGCATATAGCCTTCCAATAGGTTCCCTAAGCCTTTTTAGAGATTATGTGAGTCTTCTTGTTCCAACAGTCAGTGAATCAAAGGCAATGATTGATAGGATTATCTTTGAAATTGAAAAGCAGAAAATTCCTAAAAAGCACCATAAGTTCATGTGTGGTGTAGGGGGTTCAGTAAGGGCAGTTCTAAAACTTTCACGTGATTTGAGACTTGTTGATAGAAAGGAAAGGGTTATCTCCCCAAAGGTCTTTGATCTTTTACTGGAAGAGCTTCCAAATAACGATAAGGAAACCTACACCAAGCTTCATGAGGCAAAGCCTGCAAGAATCCACACAATGATTCCTGGACTTATTATCATTCAGCAACTTGCGGAGTACTTCAGCATTGATGAGTTACAGGTAAGCAAGTTCGGTGTAAGGGAAGGTTATCTTAACCATAAGTTAGGTATGAAAAATGACTAAGGATTACAGTTACACTCAAAACAGAGAATTATCTTGGCTAAAGTTCGACAAAAGGGTTTTGGAGGAGGCCTGCGACCAATCGGTTCCTCTTCTAGAACGTCTCAAGTTTATTTCAATTTTCGTAAGTAATCTTGATGAGTTCTATATGGTTCGCTGTGGGACGTTACATGACCTCTCTCTGATTGATTCCAACTATCGTGACAACAAGACAGGTCTTACGGCTCAAGAACAGTTGGACAAAATTTTTGAGGCTACAGCAAGGCTCTACAGGCTGAAGGACAAGGTCTATGAATAGGTATCCTCCAGACTAGCTGAGTTTAAAATCGAGGAGGTATCCTTCGAGGATTTAAGTGATGATGAAAGGGAATATGTTGATTCCTACTTCAACAATCAGGTTTTCCCAATTCTCTCTCCACAGATTATCAACTTCCAGCATCCATTTCCCCACTTCAAAAACAATACATTGAATGTTGTTTTGAAGCTTGAAAAGGATTCTGAGGTTGAATTTGGTTTTATTCCTGTGCCTGAGACATTGAATAGGATAATATTCCTGCCTAGCGATGGAATACGGTATGTTCTGGTGGAGAATCTTATTCTGGAGTATGCTGATGACATTTTCACCAACTACATTATCAACTTCAAGACAATAATGTCAGTGACTCGCAGTGCAGATATTGACTTTATTCATGAGCAAATCGATACTGATGAGGATTATCGTGAACTTGTTCGAAAGATTCTCAAGAAACGTTCCAGATTGGCTCCGATTCATTTGCAGTTCTACAGAAACATAAACTCCAAGCTGGTTGATTTTCTCCTATGCAAGCTGAACATCGACAGGAATCAGGTTCAGGTATCTCAAAGTCCCCTTGATATGAGCTATGTCTTTTCCCTTATAGACCACATCAGGAATGTGGATGTCAACCTCTATGAAAAGCTTTCATATAAGCCATTCATTCCAAACTATCCTCCAAACCTTTTGAAGGACAAGAGTATGATTTCACAGATTCTTGAAAGGGATTATCTGTTCTTCTATCCATTTGAATCAATGGATATGTTTTTGAAGTTGCTTAAGGAAGCGGCAAATGACGATAAGGTAGTATCAATCAAGATTACAATCTACCGTCTGGCCAAGGTATCAAAGCTTGTCCAATACCTTCTTGAGGCACTGGATAATGGTATTGAGGTAACTGCCCTAATAGAGCTTCGGGCACGTTTTGATGAGCAGAACAACATTGATTACGCTGAGGTGCTTGAGGAGGCTGGATGCAATGTAATCTATGGATTTGAGAACTACAAGGTTCACTCCAAAATCTGTCTGATTACAAGAAAGGCTCGTAACGGCTTCGAATATATTACTCAACTTGGAACAGGTAACTATAATGAGAAAACAGCTAAGCTATACACTGACTTGAGCTATCTCACTTCCCGCAATGACATAGGGGAGGATGCGGTTCTGTTTTTCCAGAACATGTCGCTGGACAATCTTGATGGCAACTACAAGAAGCTTATAGTCTCTCCAACATCATTCAAGTCTAACATCTCAGATAAGATTGGAGAACAAATCGAACTGGCCGAAAGAGGACTTCCTGCACTGATTATCATGAAGATGAACTCTCTGACAGACAGGGATCTCATTGACATGCTTCAGAAGGCATCTGATGCAGGAGTTACAATCAAGCTGATTATTAGGGGAATCTGCTGTATCATTCCAGGAATTCCTGGTGTTACAGACAATATTCGAATTATCAGCATTGTGGGAAGGTTTCTGGAGCATTCAAGAATCTACTGCTTCGGTGTGGGGAAAGATTGTGAAATATATCTCTCAAGTGCTGATTTGATGACTAGAAACACGGAAAAGAGAGTGGAGATAGGTTTCCCGATTGAGGATATGGCCATAAGGCACAGGATTCTTGACATGATCAATGTAATGCTTTCGGACAATGTCAAGGCCCGTGAGATTGATATAAATGGAGATATGGTTCCCATTCCAGTAATCAATGACAGGATAGACTCACAGGATTTCTTCATCAACAATCTCTTCTATGAGGAGCTGCCATTGGAGGAGTTCCACAATCATGAGTCATTCTTTGAAAGGCTAAAGCACATTTTCGATTAACAGAATTTACAATTAAATTAATAATTATAGGTGATAAATATGGTGGAAATTCCAGAAATGAGGAGAGGAGTTTTAAATGACATTACAGAAGCTATAGGTAATACTCCTCTTGTAAGACTGAACAACCTGACAAGGGGTTTGGAAGCGGAAGTGGATGTAAAAGTAGAGTCAATGAACCCTGCAGGAAGTATCAAGGACCGTGTAGGAGTATCATTGATTGAAGATGCTGAAAAGAAAGGGCTTATAAACAAGGATAG
>DAII01000016.1:0-142 GCA_002496065.1 Methanobrevibacter sp. UBA586 | reverse complement strand
AGAAGAAAACTTCTAGCTGTGTTTGGAGCGGAAATAGTTCTTACACCAGGCTCTGAAGGAATGGCCGGAGCGATAGCTAAGGCAGAGGAACTGGCAGCAGAGAATAAAAACTCCATCATACTGCAGCAGTTTGACAACAAGG
>DAII01000074.1 GCA_002496065.1 Methanobrevibacter sp. UBA586 | reverse complement strand
ATTTTTCTTATTTTTTTTCGAAAATCTTTTTTTATATAATTATAAAGTTTATTAATATGAATATTTAAATTAATTTATAGATATTTTATATTAATCAAAATTTAAACTCATTTTATGAGGTTTAATGAAAAGGTGTGAATATTAATGGACTTAATCGTGGCCAAATTTGGAGGAACTTCGGTAGGTAATGGTGAAAGGATTAAAAAAGCAGCTCAGTCTGTTGTAAATGAATATATGAAGGGAAATCAAGTAGTAGTTGTTGTATCAGCTGTTAACAAGACAACTGATGATTTAATTAAGTTATCTGATGATGCTATTGGTGAAACCTTAACCGAACAAAGAAAGGCTGAAATTTTGGCTATGGGTGAATTGACCAGCACAAGATTGTTTTCAGCAGCTATTGAATCTTTAGGTGTAAAATCAGAATTCATTGATCCTTACAATGATTTATGGCCTATTGTTACAGATTCCAATCCTTTAGAAGCAAAAATTGATTTAAAAACCACCAATAAGAAGATAGGTGGAATAAAGGAATTAATTAATCAGGGAATTGTCCCTGTGGTCTGCGGATTTTTAGGAAAGGGTCCAAGTGGTGAAATCACAACTTTAGGAAGAGGCGGAAGTGACATCACTGCATTTTTACTTGGTGATTGTCTTGATGCCGATGAGGTTATCATTGTCACCGATGTAGATGGGGTAATGTCTACAGATCCAAACAAGATTGAAGATGCTGAATTGCTTGAAAAGATTAGTGTTGAAGAAATGAGGGAACTGGCTACTCATGGAGCACAGGTTTTACATCCTCATGCCTTGATGTATAAGAATCCACTGATTAATTCAAAGATAATCAATTTCAATAAAGGAGACCTAACCCAAAGTGGAACCAAAATTGTCGGCCCGTTTGATGGTGATATGATGAAATGTGCATCTTTATATCCTGATCCACTTACTTTAATAGCTTTGGTTGGGGATGGAATGCTTAAAAAAGTAGGTTTACTTTCAGAATTGACCACACGCCTTGCAAAGAGTAAGATTAATATATTTGGCATCTCAGCAGGTCAGAACTCAATGACTGTATTCATAAATAAGAAGGACTCTGATAAAGCTTATCATTTATTGCATGATTTTGTAATTGAGAGTGATGTCTTAAGTTCACTGTCATTGGATAAGGACATAGCCATGATTACCTTGGTTAGCCATGACTTTATTGAAACACCTGGCATCATTTCAGACATTACTGAACCATTAAGAAAAAATAATATTAATATAGTTGAAATATCTTCCTCACAAACAGCAATAGTTGTTTTTGTTGAATGGGAAGACGGTAAAAAAGCACATGAATTAGTTAAAGAGGTTTTAAAATGAATTTCGAAGGGACATATGTTGCAATGGTAACACCTTTTACAAAAGATGAAGAAATTGATGAAGAAGGATTTAGAAGCAATATTAATTTTTTAATCGACAATGGTGTAAATGGTTTGCTTGCTGCGGGTACCACTGGTGAATCAGCTACATTATCTCACGATGAGCACAAGAAGATAATTGAAATTCTCATTGATGAAGTTGATGGCAGAGTAGAAACTTTGGCGGGAGCAGGAAGCAACTCCACTCGGGAAGCTATTGATTTGGTTAACTTCTCAGAGGATGCAGGTGCTGATGCTGCTCTTGTAATTACTCCATACTACAATAAACCTCAACAACATGGTTTGGTTGAACATTACAGAACCATTGCTGAATCTTCAGACATTCCAATCATAGCTTACAATGTTCCATCACGTACAGGAATTAACATGGATGTGGACACTATTGTAGATATCGCTAAAATCGATGGTATGGATGCAATTAAGGAAGCTAGTGGAAGCATTGATAAAATATCTGCAATNNAGCAGCTGAAGACCTTGAAGCTGACTTCAATATTCTTTCAGGTGAGGATGGCCTTACATTACCTATCATGGCTTTAGGTGGAACCGGTGTTATCAGTGCATCAGCAAACGTTGATCCTAGAAGAATGGTTTTAATGGTTGACAGCATGCTAAACGATGATTATCAAAGAGCACAGGAACTTCACTATGAAATGATTGATTTGATAAAATCCCTTTTCATTGAAAGCAATCCTGTTCCTGCAAAGACAGCAATGAATATTATGGGGCTCCCAGCAGGACCTCTCAGACAACCATTGGCTAATATGAAAGAGGAAAATATTGAAATTCTTAAAAACTCATTAAAAGAATGTGAATTAATTTAAAGGTAATTAATATGATTAAAGTAGCAGTTACTGGAGCAGGAGGAAGAATGGGCTCTGGTATTATTAGAAAAATAACAGAACAAGAAGATATGGAAGTTGTAGCAGCTATCGAAATACCAGACACTCCATTGGAAGGTCAGGATGCTGGCGAAAGAGCTGGAGTGGGAAATATTGGTGTTAAAATCGTAGGTGCTGAAAAATTGGATGCAACCCTAAAGGAATCAGGTGCGGAAGTATTGGTTGATTTCACCATTGCTCCTGCAGCGGTTCAATCAATTAAAATAGCTTCTGAAAACGGTGTAGACTTGGTTGTTGGAACTACAGGATTCACCGAAGAACAAATGGCTGAAAACATTAAAAATATCGAGGAAAATGATGTTAAGGCCATAATATCATCTAACTATGCAATTGGAGTAAATGTATTCTTCGATTTACTTAAAAAATTAACTCCAATTTTAAATGATTTTGATATTGAAATTATTGAAGCACACCATAACCAAAAAGAGGATTCTCCTTCTGGAACAGCTATGACTGCCTTTGAGGTAATAGCTGAAACTCTTGAACGCAATCCTGAAGAAGTAGGGGTTTTCGGAAGAGAAGGTCATGTAGGAAAAAGAACCAAGGAAGAAATCGGTGTTCATGCAATCCGTGGTGGAGATATCGTAGGAGATCACACAGTATTGTATGTAGGTGATGGTGAAAGATTGGAAATTACTCATAGGGCTCATACAAGAGAGGTATTTATTGCTGGAGTTATCAGGGCTATCAGATACATCCCTACAGCTACCAAAACATTCAGTGAAATGAAAGATGTTCTTGGATTGGAGTAGATAATATGGTTAAAGTAGGTGTTTTAGGTGCAACCGGTATGGTTGGTCAAAGATTTATTCAATTGCTTGACAGTCATCCTGATTTTGAATTAACTGCTCTTGCAGCTTCTTCAAGATCTGCAGGAAAAAGATATGAAGATGCAACTACATGGTATCTCAATGAAGAAATGCCTGAAGCTGTAAAGGATATTATTGTTTGTGATACAACTCCTGAAGCTATGGACAATGATGTGGACATTGTCTTCTCATCAATACCAACAGAACTTGCAACCAAAATAGAAAAGGATTTCGCTAAGGATTATGTGGTGGCTTCCAATGCAAGTGCTCACAGGATGAAGGAAAACATTCCTTTGGTCATTCCTGAAGTAAATCTTGAGTACTTGGACATGATTGATGCTCAACAAAAAGAAAACAATTGGGATGGTTTTATTGTAACTAATCCTAACTGTTCCACCATTGCATTGACCCTAACTCTAAAACCTATCGTTGACAATTTTAATGTTAAAGGAATTAGGGTATCTACCATGCAGGCAATTTCCGGTGCAGGATACAATGGTGTTCCTTCAATGGCAATAGTGGACAATCTTGTTCCATATATTGGCAGTGAAGAGGAAAAAATGGAATCTGAAACATTGCATCTTTTAGGTAACTATGATGGAGAAATAGTTAAACCTGCTGATTTTACATTGAGTGCATCCTGTCACAGGGTTCCTGTTATTGACGGTCATACTGAAGCTGTATTTATTGAACTTGAAGATGACTTTGACATTGAGGATGTTGAAGACAAAATGAGAAATTTCAAGGCATTGCCTCAAGAATTGGCATTGTATTCAGCTCCCGAAAATCCTATTATCGTTAAGGATGAGGATGACAGGCCACAACCAAGAATGGACAGAAATGCAAGCAACGGTATGGCGGTAACTGTCGGTAGACTTAGAAAAGATCAGGCATTTGACAACAGCTTAAAGTATGTTCTTGTAGGACATAACACCATTCGTGGTGCCGCTGGAGC
>DAII01000038.1:247-7800 GCA_002496065.1 Methanobrevibacter sp. UBA586 | reverse complement strand
AATTCTTCAAGATGAGGATATATATCAACCAATAGAACTTCATCAAAATAAGTGGAAAGTTTCTTGACAATTCCCTTTCCTGTAAAATATGTTCCAATAACAACTATCTTGTCTGTTCTGTCAAACTGCAGTGCCCAATCGTAACAGACTGAAGATTTTTTTTCAATCAGCTCATTGAAAATGTCAATGAGCTCCATCTGTGATTTGATTTTAAAAACTTCATCTGTTATTCCTGTATCAAAATCATTTGCTGTCATTATTTAACCTTTTTAAAACCAATTTTCATCAATGCTTCATTGGCTTCACTTTCAACAGCTTCCTCCAATGATTTTTCATGAACGATGTGTGAAGGTGAAGTTCCAGCAGTTAATATTCTTCCTTTACTGTCCATAAAAAGAAGTAGGGAACCTGATCCTGGCACTCCAAGACGGCCTCTTGCAATAATCAAATCTGCTTCGCTTTGATCCAATGCCATATAAGCCTTTCCCAATGCAGGAATCCTATGTGCATCGGCAGCATTGGTATTGATTTGTAAAATTTCTGCATTTGGAAGTCCGTATTCATCTAATACCTTGTTTAGGACTTCGACCTTGATTCCATTCTTGTTTGGAATGTATATTCTTTTGGAGTTTTTTATGTAATCCTGAATGGCGGNNTTCAACAGTATCTCCTTTACGGGTGCCGTTTTCTGATTCCTCATAAGCGTTTTTTATTATTCTTTCGAATGCCATTGTAACCACTTTGAAAAAAAATTATAGGTATTGAGGGGAAAGACCCAGACTTTCAATAACGGAAACCACTTCATTTAGGTTTCCATAGGTAGGTGAACCCACTCCCTTAACTTCCAAAGGATAGTTGTCAGCTATTACAGTAGCCAAATTGCTTGCTCCTGCATTTAGGGAATATTCCACGTTTTTAGGCCCTATTGTAGGTGTAGGGACTGTAATTCTGATTTCAGGTANNACATTATCCTTACTATACTGACCATTTTTAGCTGTTCATCTAAAGGACAAGGAGGATGATTTTCCATAGGGGTGTCGTTGTATGGATTGAATCCCATTATTGGAATTTCTCCAAGTGTTTTAAATGAATTTAAAAATCTTAAATGTTTCAAACGGTCTTCATTTGTCTCTCCAAGACCTAACAATAAACCTGAAGACAATTCAATTCCTGCATCGGATACCATTTCACAAACGTTTATCCTATCTTCCAATGTTTCNNTTCATTAAACACATCCTCATTTATAGTTTCAAGATTGCAACAGACTGTATCGGCATTCAATTCAGCCAATCTATCTATTGATTTTTCAGTAAGGTCTGCTCCAACGTTTACAAGGATTTCAAGTTCAGTATCACCTTTTACGATTTCAGCTGCATGAACTGCCTGTTTTCCCTTATATCCGTGACCTCCAGAGCAACTTACACGAGGAATACGTGCCTCTTCAATTGATTTTACAGCTTTGTATATTTCTTCATCGGTCTTATAAAAAGCGTTATAATATCCATCTCTAGAAGTATTAACTGCAAATCCACAGTATTTGCATCTTGGCTGTACCTGACATTTGTTTGTAATGTGGACTGTGGAAGTTAATTTGATAATTTTGGAGTGATTATTTCTGATATCGACAGCTGTCTGGAATAATTTGTTCAAATCTTCCTGTGTATCAATTGAAAATAAAGTTAGAAATTCATCATCGGTTAGCTTTTTTTCTTTCAATGCTTTTTTTAATATATCCTCAATCAATTTAACACCATCATTTAGAAAATTAAATTTTAATGTAAAAATTAGTTAAACTTATTTTTTAATAGCTAATTTTCATTAATTATTAAAAAATAAGTTTAAGTCGATTTTAAAAATCAACAAAAACTTATAGTTTTAGCTCACTTATTTGGATCTTTTTTCTAAGTTTGCTAAAATGGTTGGTACGATGTCTGATAATGGACCGAAGTTCATTGAGTCAGCGGTACCTAATAATGCACCAGGGTTTAATTCGTCATCCATTTTGTCAATACCAGCGGTGGTCATGAGATCGGTAATTTGAGTTAAGGATTCTTTTGCCATGTTTTGTGCAAATCCTGCAGGTGCACCTAAAATTTGAGTTACAGTGTCTCTGTATGCTAAAATACCTGCGTAGGTAATAGCGGTTAATGCTGAACACATATCACATACAGGTCCTAATAAGTTAGCAGGTAAAGTGAATGCTGCTCCTCTTGCTTGTTCACCTAATCTTTGTAAGAGAGCAATGGAATCTACATCAGCGTATCCTTCACCAACGTATACTTGTCCTTTCATTTCAGGTACTGCACCTGGGTGGTAGGAACTTACGTTTACGTCTACTCCAAGGTCATCGAAGATTGCTTTGAAGTCAGTGGTTGGAATGGTACATGCGTGGGTTATGATGGTACCTTCGTTGATGTTGTCAGCGAATTTTTCGATGATAGCTTTTTGCATACCACCTTCTGGTAACCAGGACATGATCGAGTCAGCGTCAGCTACAGCTTCAGCGTCGTCAGTGGTTACTTTCATACCTAAGTCTTCTGGGTGTACGAAGTGGATAGCACCTTTTGGTGGTTTTGGAGTAGTTTCTGCTTTTTTGTTTACTGCTTCTCTGATTGCAGGCATTACAGTTTCTGGTTCGTTCATTTTGTGAGCTTTGATAACTTCTTCTGGGTCGAATTCGTCAATTACAACAAAGTCGTTATCAAATACTGGGTCAGATACAACAACTTCACTTACTTCATCACAGAGGTTTAATAATTCTGCACCCATTTCGATGGTTGAGTGAGTCATTGCGATTTTTGGGTTTCCTGTTTGTTCAGCTACTTCACAAGCTCTTCCGAAGTTTGTGATTCCACTTGCAGCATGAGTTCTGTAACATCCTGCTCCTAAAATTGCTACTTTCATTTTTTATGTCTCCTAAAAAATATATTTATTAAGAGTTATTTTTTTATTTTTAAAAATAACCTACTACTAATTATTTAAAAAACCAATTTAATTTTCAAATCATCGAACAAATTAATTGTTTAAATAAGTTAGTAATGTTACTAAATATAGTCTTNNTTTATATGATTGGCGTTTAAAATCGTGATAAATTATTATTTAACACTATTAATCCCATTAAATTGTAATACTGTCATTTTTCAACTACACAATATATAAATAACTTTATAATTAACATAGACTCAATATATATTTACTATATTAAGATAGGTGATTAGATGTATGATNNCATTGAACTGTCCAAATCAAAAAAGGATGTTGTTGAAGTTGTAGATGCAATATCAGAATTATCATTAGAAGACGCAATGACTCTTGGAATGAGATTCAAGAGATTCCCTTTAGGCTGTGACTTGACTGAAATCGTAGTGGGAACCTGTGCGTCCGATTTGGAATTGAAGGATTTGCTGGGTAACTGTCGGGTAGCAAATATGATTGGGGCTCCCATACATATCTGTGCATATGCATTTTCCGATATTGGAGAAAACTATGATATGAGAGGAATTGAAGTAATGCAGAAGGTTTATGATGCTGTTGATGTTCCTCTTGATCTTGATCATTTCGGTGAAAACGGTCCGATGAAATTCCCTAAAAACATTGTGAAATGTGGTGGTGAATGTTATAATAAAGGTCCTGCATTTACTGAATGTCCAAGGGGAAGAATTCACGAAAGACTGATTGAAAAGGAAAAACTGGAAACTCCTGACAAGGATGACTGGGTAAAATTATCCTCCTCTGTTGCAGTCAATGTTACAAGCGAACAGACAAGTGGAGGGCATGCTGCACCTTTAAGGGAAGCCAAGGACGTTGCAGATTTGGCTAAAAAATACGGTAAGGGATTAGAATCCATCATGTTTGTAGGTGATGGATATGATGAGGTCATCACAGGATTTGAAAAGTCCCTTGAGCTTGGTGCTGACATCTTTGTAATTGAAGGAGGACCTTTCAATAGGGCAGAAAATACAATAGAGGCATATTCCAAGGCCATCGTGGCTGCAAGACTGTTGGCTCCAGGTAAAGTGGTAGCTACCAACGGTGCATATGAATCAGAGTGCAGGGCAGGTTTAAGATCAGGTTTAAACATGATTATTTCAGGATTTCCGGGAAATCATCATGGTTACATGTGTGGATATGAACCTGGTACTGCAAGACGTGGTAAATTTGGCCTTCCTCGTGTAATTCAAATCATGAGTGAGGAAATCAAGCCTACCCACACAAGAGTGCCGGTTCAAAGGGAAGAGCTTTTGGCTCTCACCACTGCAGTCAAGATAGCTGGTCCGGAAAACATTTATCCTAAAAAAATAGGTGACTTTACAGTGGGAGACGCTCACTGGGCGACTTTGACTAGTTCAAAAATGTATAAAGAACTGGTATTGAAACACACACTGGATGAAATCGTCGATAGTGTTGATGGAAGCTCCGTTTCACTTTTAGGTGGAAGGTTCATATCTTGGGTAATAGCCAACGAACTTGACAAGCAGGTTGATGAAATCGTTATTTCAGATGTTGACCCTTGGATACGCAAGACCACTGTGGAAAACTTGCAAAACTGTTTGGATGCTACTGTAATAGCTTCTGATAATGATAAAGAAGCTGCAAAGGCAACAGACAATTCCATTATTACTTCAACAGTTCCAGGCATTAGCAATAGGATTTTAGGAAACGTTCCTAATGCATTGAATTTAGTGTAAATAAAAACTATATATGACAAGTTTCTAATATAGTAAATATTAGAAATTTTATTTCTATTTTTTTTAATAAATTATTGAAGGTGAAATTTTGAATCATGCTAAGATAGTATTAGTTGCTTGTATTTCAGCTTTTGTAGCTCTTACTACAGCTTTTTTAGGAGTTGCAGGAACAATTATTGGTTCTGTTCTCTCCTCTGTACTTTACAATGTACTATCAGNNATCAGAAATATTGGAAAAACCAGTAACTGAAAGAAAGTTCAGTTTTAACTTTGAATATGAAATTGCCTATGTATTTCCTTTAATTGTAATCGCATTCATTCAACTGCTGTTGCTTGCAGCATTCTTATCTCAATGGGGAATCTTGCCTGGGACTTTCTTAAATGCCTATCTTAAAATTCAGGGAGTAGTTGATTATAATTTATATCGTCTATTGGGGTGTGCACTTATAGTTATGGGTGTCTATCCGTTTGTAATCAAACCTNNGAATAGTCTTTTTCATCGGACTCATATTCCTTGCCAGAGGATTTGTGGACGCCCACAGTTTCCTAAGCAATTTGTATGGTGTAATTTTTCAATACTTCGATTTTCAGATTGAAGTCTTTGCATTCTTATTGCTTGTAATTGTTATTCTGTTGATATTGAACAATGCAAATCAGACCCATAGGGACTTCAAAATATCAAAACAGAGTGCAATTGATGGTGGAAATGTAAAGGAGATTCACCGCAGCAATCCAAATCGCAAACTAAGTTATGCTGACTTGGACGATCTTCAATTGAAGAAGGTTTCCAATAAGAAATTAAAACAGTATGATGATTTTGAAGGAGATTACTTCTCTTCCCAGTCAAAGGTGGTTGAGGAGGATTATATTCCTTATAGAAAAGAATCAAGCTTTGCTCCTGATTATGATTCTTGGGAAGCAGAGTATGTTCCTTATAGAAAAGAACCTACAGGTCCTGCTGATGAGGATTATGGTTATTATAGGAAGGAGCCTAAGGCTCGCAAGGTTTATGAAAGCAGTCCTAAAAGACCTAAAAAACCAAGAGAGCAATATCAAAACAAATCTTATGGGAACAATAGTCCAAGTATAGGGAATCAGGACAGGTTCCCAGCACCTAAAAGGAATCCTTTCAATAATGAAAATAGAAAAAGGTAGACCATGAGTAAAAGAGATCAAACATTAAAGGATATTCTAGATTTGATTTTACATGAAAACCCATCCACTCAAGATGAAATTGCAGACAAGCTAAATATTTCAAGAAGATATGTAGTTCAACTGTTGAAACCTCTGATACAAGATGGAATTGTCAAGAGGGGATATCTAATTGATTTGAAAAGCTATGAAAAGTTTCTGGAGTCCTATGGTGGAAATATGGGCACCAAGGAAAATGCTGGAAATTTCTTTGTAAATGATATGGTTAGAAATATGGTTAAGCATGTTCACAATCAGCTGGAATGTTCCTTCAATGCTCTTTTGGAACATGATGAAGAAAAGGCTAATGAGGCTCTTGAAATGGACTTCGTTACCAATAACATGGTGGAAAAGATAAGAACCTCCGTCGAAACAATAGCTAACATCAACCAGCACTCAGAATTCTCAAAATCGGTTCTCTATAATGAAATTGCCTATGAGCTGGAAAGGATTGGGGATTACTGTGGCCATATTGCAAAGTTCGTAATCAATGATGTCTATGAGATTGATAGGGACATTCTCAAATATCTAAACAAGATGTATAAGAAATCTCAAAAGATGATTCGATCATCAATGATTGCCTTTTTGGACGGAAAAACAGATTTAAAGGATGAAATTGTAGATATGGAGGAGTCATTGCAGATTCTTCAGGGTAAGGCAATCAATCTGATAGCTACTCGTATGGCGGAGAATCCATTTGATGAAAAGGAGCGTTCAAATTATTTTATTTATTTGTTTAGGGTGGTAAAGGCATTCAAGGGTATTGGAAATACTTCTATGGAAATTGTGGATATCGCTCTTGAGTTTCACAATAATATTCCAAGGTCCACTACTCCACGTACCTTTAGATAAAAAGAAGGATAAATTTAAAACTTTATCCTTATTCGTCATATATTTTAGCTGTTGAGAATCTGTTTGCCCAACACTGTATGCAGACTCCAATAGGAAGTCCTGCCGTATGGGTATCTGCTTTTAGGATTTTAACATCCAATGTGGTTGTTTTTCCACCAAGTCCCATAGGTCCGATTCCAGAGTTGTTTATTTCTTCCATGATGTCCTCTTCCAGTTTGGCAAGTACCGAATCATCATTTCTTTTACCTATTTCTCCCATCAGGGCCTTTTTACCAAGTTTCAATGCCATGTCTGAGGTTCCTCCAACTCCTACTCCAACTACGGTAGGTGGGCAGGGTTTACCTTTGGCTGAAAGGACGGTTTCCACTACGAAATCCTTGATTCCTTCAATTCCCTCTGCCGGAAGAGCCATTTTAAGCTTGTTGTTGTTTTCAGATCCGAATCCTTTAGGAAGTATTGTGATTTCAAGATAATCCTCATCAATGAGTTCAATGTCAATCGGAGGGATTAGCTTTCCAATGTTTACATTTGTATTTTCACGTGTAATTGGGTCTACGATGTTTGGTCTGATTGGAATCTCCTTTGTTGCTTTTATTATTCCTTCCTCTATTCCCTCTTTAAGATTTTCCACTTCAACATTACCAAGTTTAACAAAAACAACAGGCAGACCAGTATCCTGACACATCGGAATTTCTTTTTCTTCAGCTATTTTAATATTTTTTAAGATAGCTTCAATATTTAGTATAGCTAAGTCATGTTCTTCATTTTGAAGAGCTTGTTCTAATGAGCATTTCATATCGTCATGAAAATTGATAACAGCAC
>DAII01000038.1:0-163 GCA_002496065.1 Methanobrevibacter sp. UBA586 | reverse complement strand
AAAACATAATCCAATATTAAAATTAGCTATTTTGAGGTTTTCTAAATTTTCACAAACACAATAATAAATTGGAAGCGAAGTCAATGAAAGTCTGATTTTTAAAAGCATTGGCATTATTTTTATAAAAAAAGTAGTATTATTTTACTAAAAAGTATTACTTTAT
>DAII01000014.1:4715-5178 GCA_002496065.1 Methanobrevibacter sp. UBA586 | reverse complement strand
TATTATTTTTAAATTATCTTTATTTGTTAGTTTCTTTAACTGTAAGTACCTATATATATTCTTAAAATCTAATATAAATTAGATTAATATAGTTAATGAGGTTGAATCATGGCTGTTAAAATTAATNNTACCTTTTTGTAGAAGTTGCAAGAAGAGAAAAGGCATTTCAGGAAGCACATCCTGATGTTGATGTAATTAAAATGGGTATTGGAGATGTAACCAAACCATTATCTCCAGCTATTATCAAGGCCTTCAACGATGCAGTTTTACAGATGGGCGAAGCAGGTTCATTTATGGGTTATGGTCCTGAACAAGGTTATGACTTTTTGGCTCATGCCATTATCAAGAACGACTACGAACCTTATGGAGTTTACCTTGAAAACGATGAGGTATTCATAAGTGACGGAGCTAAATGTGATACTGGAAACATTCAGGAAATATTCGGCATCGACAACAAGATAGC
>DAII01000014.1:4060-4691 GCA_002496065.1 Methanobrevibacter sp. UBA586 | reverse complement strand
ACATGCAAGACAATGGAATGTATGAAGGCTTGGTCTACCTCAAATGTAATGCTGAAAACGGATTTGTTCCGGCACTTCCTGATGAACCTGTAGACATTATATACCTATGCTATCCAAACAATCCGACAGGTACCAGCCTAACCAAGGATCAGTTAAAGGTATTTGTAGACTATGCAAGAGAAAACGATGTAATTATCTTATTTGATGCAGCATATGAAGCATTTATCAATGAAGATGATGTACCTCATTCAATTTATGAAATTGAAGGAGCTAAGGAAGTAGCTATTGAATTTAGAAGTTTCTCAAAAACCGCAGGATTTACAGGAACTCGTTGTGCTTACACAGTAGTGCCTAAGGAAGTTATGGGATACACTGCAAACGGAGAAAAACAAGACTTAAATAGTCTTTGGAATAGAAGACAAACCACAAAATTCAACGGAGTATCTTATCCAGTACAGGTTGCAGCAGCAGCTACCTACTCTGAAGAAGGCNNAGGGTAAAAAGGAAGTTAGGGAAAACATAGAATACTACATGAGAAACGCAAAACTCATCCGCGAAAGCCTATCCGAACTAGGTCTTGAAGTTTACGGTGGAGTTAACTCTCCTTACATTTGGGTAAAAACTCCTAACG
>DAII01000014.1:3211-3996 GCA_002496065.1 Methanobrevibacter sp. UBA586 | reverse complement strand
CTTACAGCATTCAACACTTATGAAAACACTCAAGAAGCAATGGATAGAATTTCAAAATTAAACATCTAAAGATGATAGTATGAGAAAAGATATACAAACACCAATTGAAATAGAACAAGGAGACAACTTCAAAACAGTTTTCTCCAAATACGGTTGTCTTGCATTTGACAGACAGGAAAATCTCTCAGAATTGATTGGTGATATGGAAGGAGAACTCGATTTGGATACAGGTGTTTTAAAATTCAATGAGGACATTGAATTTCCTGTACAATTATTAGGATTTTACAAGGAATTCGGAACTAATGAGGAACTTTCTGATGAGGAAGCTATAGGACAATGGTCTTGGTGTTGGGATAACGAAGACATTGGATTTGATGAAGGGTTAATTAAGGATGCGATGAAAATCAAAGAGATTGGTGATGAATTCTCAATCAAGGAATTTAACACTCCGGTTTTCCAAACAACCTTCAATAACTGCCATATCTGGGCAATGGCTGCATGTGGTGTTTTAGATGTAGATGCATACTATGCGGCTCGTGTTGACAACATTGATGTTTTCGTATCTATCAAATCAGATTTGATTGTAAGAAATGACAGTGTGGAAAAATTCAGAACAACCTATGCAACCTTCCAGAAAAACTTCAACGTATTCCCTAGACTGGCATTTGAAGGATACACAAAACTCAAAGGTTACTTCTATAAGGGAAGAGACGAATTTTCAGTTGCAAAAATTGGTGAAGATAGGGTAATAGCTGGATTCACCGACAGGGGAAATTTAACCCATA
>DAII01000014.1:2873-3162 GCA_002496065.1 Methanobrevibacter sp. UBA586 | reverse complement strand
ATCAAGTCAGGATTTTTTGATGAGGATGAGATTTTGGAAATACTGGAAGAGCAGTTCATGGACGAGGATGACATAGATTTCGACAGTCTTGAAATTGAACTGGCAGATTCCTCCAATTCCAACTTTTCTAGTTTAGAGAATGCTTTTTTTGAATTATCTAAAAGAGGCATCATAGCTATTCACAATTGTGGTTATGATATTGAAGAAGGAGTAAATGATGCCTTTGAGCTTTTGGTTCATCTTAGAAATAACAAGTTCAATCCTGATGGATTCTGTTTCTATACATTTG
>DAII01000014.1:1550-2866 GCA_002496065.1 Methanobrevibacter sp. UBA586 | reverse complement strand
TTCGGTGATTTTAAGGATGATGAAAAGAAGGCTTTGGAAATAGGTAATGTTGTTAGGGATGTTTTAGAATCCTTTGATTTCAACATTGTTTGGGATGGAACCCTTGACGAACAAATCATGTTAGATCCATTTGTTTGGGACAAGAGCTTTAATCCAGAAACAGTATATGAAATGGAAGGAGCCTATGAAACTTTCATTGGGAACAATCAGGTGTAAACGTGAATACAGGATCTCTTAGAAGAATTGAAGAAGTTATAATTAATTCAGGTATATGGTCCTTTTTGGAAATATCTCAAGACACCATCTATCTTGATTTTATCAATGTGGAACTTGGAAATCCAAAGGATGGTGGGGAAATGTCTCTGTCCGTACGTTTTGCCGACGATTCATTCATAATGTTTTTTTACAACAACATCTGGGACTTGGAGTTTCTCCATGATTTCGACCATAAAAATCTAAGAATAGACACTTCCCTCAACTTCAAGGTCAACAAAATCAAATTCCTTGATTTCGAGTACCTCTATCAGATTTCAGACAGGTACGGCAAAAACAAGCTACTTTCTACTGTCGACGATTTCGATATAAACAACATCAGAAATGATTTTTTCCTAATTTTTGAAATTGACAATGTAGCTATTGTGGTTGGTGGAAACCAGCTTGATTTTTTTAGCGAATCCGAAAAGCTGGATGATTATATTTTAAGAGAACTTTCCAACCAATGGATGCTTTATTTCCTTGAATACAAATCTCAAAGAAGCATTTTAAATAGGGATAAAATGTGCGAAATACACATTAGGGAGAATAAATCTTGCTAAAATCATATGTTTTTCCTAAGGACAGTGCATTTAATGGAGTGATTCCACATCCCAATGCCATCAGAATAGCTAATTTTGAATTTTTCTGGAGTTTGTCTAATCAGCTTTCTCCTTTTGGCAACGAAACGGCCATTTTTGTTTTTAAGGACTTTGTTGAGTGGATGGATGAAAATCCTGATATTCCGGTCATTCAATACATTCAGGAAATTCTTAACTATTGGGGTCTGAATCTGGGAGATTATAATGAGTCAATCATAGAATATGACAACATACTGAACCTGTTTGAGGATTATGATTTTGATGAACTTGTGCTGTCAGTTGACTGGTCGATAATAGCTATAGGCTTTGGGGAACTGATAGTCAAGGGCCAAATTGATGAAAACATCAAGAACATAGTTCATCTAGCCATCTTAAGACAGATGAATTCACTTGTTCTAGATTACTTTTTGGATGATGACGAAACATTTAAACACTTGAGATTCATTTACCTTACACATCTTT
>DAII01000014.1:0-1479 GCA_002496065.1 Methanobrevibacter sp. UBA586 | reverse complement strand
ATACAAAGGAGTTTTTAAATGACTTGTAGTATTTTAGTAGGTGGAGCATGGGGTGATGAAGGTAAGGGAAAATGCATTACTTACCTCTGTAATAAAGATAAACCTGACATTATTGCTCGTGCCGGAGTAGGTCCTAATGCAGGGCATTCTGTAGAATTTAATGGTGAAAAATACGGTTTAAGACTTATTCCATCTGGATTCGTTCACACTGATGCAAAACTTTTAATCGGTGCTGGAGTTTTAGTTGATCCAGAAGTTTTATTCAAAGAATTCGAAGATTTAAAAAAATATAACGTAAGCGAAAGAACATTTATAGATCCAAGAGCTGCAATTATTACTAATGAACATAGAGAAAGAGACAGAGGTTCCGAACACTTATTCAAAAAAATCGGAAGTACTGGTTCTGGTTGTGGCCCTGCTAATTCTGATAGGGTAATGAGAAGCATTGAATTAGCAAAAGATGTTCCTGAACTTGAAGATTACTTATTGGATGTTTCATTTTCAGTAAATGAAGCTCTTGACAACGGTGAAGATGTATTTATAGAAGGTTCTCAAGGATTTGCATTATCTCTGTACTATGGAACTTATCCTTTCGTTACAAGTAAAGATACTACTGCAAGTACATTTGCTGCTGATGTCGGTGTTGGACCAACCAATGTCGATGAGGTAATCAACGTATTCAAGGCCTATATCACTCGTGTTGGAGAAGGTCCGTTCCCAACAGAGATGTCTCAAGAAGAGGCTGAAGCAAAAGGTCTTGAGGAATACGGTGTTGTAACCGGACGTCGTCGTCGTGTAGGTTTGTTTGATATGGAACTGGCTAAAGAGTCATGTAGAATCAACGGTGCAACTCAAATTGCACTGACCTGTGTAGACAAACTTTACCCTGACTGTGCTAGAACTCAAGATTATTCAGATTTATCTCCAGAAACCAAAGAATTCATTAACGATATCGAAACAGCTACTGGAGTGCCTGTTACCATTATCTCAACAGGTCCTGATTTAAAAGACACAATCGACTTAAGAAGTGAATTATTATAATTTGCTTTTTTTTAACTTTTTTTTTATTATTTTATAATATTTGCACTTTCTTTTTTAAAAAAAATAAAAATTAAAATGGAAATGACAGTTTAAGCATTTAAATACTCTTCATATGAAAGATAGGTGTCATTGTTCAAATCCACGTTTTTAAAAATTTGTGGGATTATATTTTCATAAACATCATCATTGAAAAATAGCCAGTGTTTTAAGGTTGATGTTNNTGTCTTGGTTTGCATCAATCTTTTTAAATTCTGCAAGTTTTTTGTCTTTGTTAATGTCAAGCTCTGCTGATACTGAGGTCAAACTTAAAAATATCAAACTCAGCATTGCAATTATTAAAATCTTTTTTTTCATATGTATATGTATATTTTTACTAACTTATATAGAAAATAGGTTTAATGTTGGTTTAATCGATAGATATAAAAAAATTAGCTGGTG
>DAII01000039.1:753-2557 GCA_002496065.1 Methanobrevibacter sp. UBA586 | reverse complement strand
TCCTGTAAAAGAATATACTTTTACATTTGAGGCGCCTCCGAGGATTTTTTCCAACATTTCATTAGTGAAATCAATATCAGTCATTGGTTTTAAATTTTATATTATTCCTACTCTTATCGTTTTTCGGCTTCTACGGCATTTCCTTCCGGTAATGCTCGGATTACGATTGACGTCGACTTCTTTCGTTATATTATTTAGTATTTGATAACTCCGGTAGCAACCCAGGATTCTTCAATAATCACTACTTTATATAGCCCCGGAGTTGTAAGTTGAAATGAAGTATTCAGCTCCGGTGTATAGTCCACCAAAATATTGTTTCTGTAAAGGAAAACTTCTCCGGAACATTCTCCGTAATAGCAGATATCTATTATATGACTACCGGGATTGTAATATGCGTCAATATTCATATATGCAGGAGCGCGATGTGGCCCTATGGGAGTGTCTTCAGTTTTTTTCTCTAATTCTAATTCAATATTTTCAGGGACAGCATCGTTATCATCATCTTCATTCTCGTCTTGAGCAAACGTCGGGAAGATTGTAACTGTCATTAAGAGGATAATGGTAAAGAATTTTTTCATTACAAAATTTTATTAGTGATTTTATTTCACAAAGTTAATACTCCAAACTTTCATCTTGCAAATGAAAACTTTCATATTTGGATGATTTGTATATGCTGTAATATATTGAAAATCAATATATTAATTGGGGGGGGGTAATTTTTTTGTTTAAATCTTATTTCTCAAACTTTCATAATCAGCTATTTTGAGGGCTTTTAAACATAAAAATAAGCACATGAAACTAATTAAAGCTTCATGTGCTTAGAGTGTATAAGAGCTTAAAATCTACTTTGAAAATAGATTAGATTCTTAACGGTGGGTCTTATAAATTTTTCAGTAGTTTGCGCACGTATATCCCAATATTTGTCTCGTGTTTGTCAATGCCGAGTTTCTTACGGATAGCACTGCTTGTGTTTACATGGCTTCGTTTCTTCATATAATTACCTACTTCCTTACCTCTCAGGCCAAGGGCATATAAGCAAACATAATTGATTTCATCTACGGTTAAACCGTGTTCTTCAAAATATTGTATGNNATGAATTTGGGGTGGGATACTTGAAAAGCCATACGGTTGCTGTTCATAAATTCACGAGTGTTTTCAGTCAGCTCCTTTACCCCAATATCGTATGGGTTTCCATATTGGTCGTTTGCGGTGATGTAGCTTGCAAGTAAAGAATTGAGCATTTCAATTCTAACTTTTATAGCGTCACGAACTTCTGCCGGAATTTCTTCAGGATTATCCAATAATTTTTTCAGACTTTCACTTTCATTTTCCAATATTTCCACACGATGAGCTAAATTTTCGGCCTCCAATGTTTTTTTATCCCTTTCGAGTAAGAGATTTTTATTTTCAAGAGCTAATTTTTCTTTTTCAGACTTAAGATTTTCATTTTCGAGTTGGGTTGTTTTGGCTTTTTGAATAGCTAAGTTCTTTTGCATCTTGTGGGTACGTACAAGCAAAAGGAGTATAAAAATACCTAAAATAAGGAATATGATGCCTCCGATACACATCCAAATGATTTTAGATTTTTTTCGTGCCTCATTCTGAGCCTGAATTTCAATTTTATGTTTTTCTTCGATTGATTTTGACTTTTGTTCAAATTTAAGTGCATTTATTGCTTCAGTCCGGTGGCTATAATCCCAATAATTTAAAAGAGCATTTTTATAATCTTCCAAGTCACGATAAGCTGAGACGGAAACAGCCAAAAGTTTTAGGGTGTCATATATGACATCGCTATTATTGATAG
>DAII01000039.1:0-695 GCA_002496065.1 Methanobrevibacter sp. UBA586 | reverse complement strand
AAGTTTTGATTAATTCTTCTACTTCTGCTTTGGTTCCGTATATTGATTTATGAGTTAATATACGTTTTTGGAGTTCCCGATGTTGCATTTCAGAAAGCGAGTCAAAGCTGTTGCAAACGTTAATCAGACTATCGGATAAATTTTTTCGATTGAGAACAATCGCTCCGTTCAATGCATTCAACAGGCAATCAAATTCATAATAGCTATTCCCATTTTTATTGTAAATTTTTGCAGCGCGAAGATAATTTAGCATGTAGCTGTCTATATCATGAAATTCATAAAACATTCGAGCCAAAGATACATAGGCTCGGGCCGCACACAAGGAATCGGTACTCTCCGGAAAGTTGTCAATGGCTTTGACAAATGAATTCAAGGCACTATCACGGTCTCCTTTATTGTCAAATATACGTCCCTGATAATAATAAGTCTGTAGTTTCTCATCGGGAGTACCTTTTTTGAGGTAATAATCAATAGCCGGTTGTAGTACGTCAAAGTTTGTTGTGTCAATGTAGTTTTTGTCAAGGGCTATAGACTGTAGGAGTGCATATCGGGCTCGTTCGACTTTTGATTCAATCTCAGTTTTATCGATGCCGGACAGAATCTTCAGCGCCGAATCGGGATGGGACTCCATTATTGATTCGGCATGGTTGAACGTCTCCTGTAGTTTGTGATTTGAACAGGAGATGATACAACAT
>DAII01000054.1:3883-4137 GCA_002496065.1 Methanobrevibacter sp. UBA586 | reverse complement strand
TTAAAGATTTTTATCATCAGCCAAATTAGAATAATTATTAATTGTAGGCATAACCAATTAATTTTTATTTATTTTCCTTCTTTATATAAAATAATTTAAATAAAAAAAGTAAATGATATTTTTTCGCTGTCAACAATGTCGAAAAAGCTATTAAAGGATAATTCCTTTAATAATTTACTTTTTTTTAGATAGTATCTCAAATGTTGAACAGATTGAATTTATTTTCATAAATTTCAATCAGAAAAATTTGTTAT
>DAII01000054.1:0-3876 GCA_002496065.1 Methanobrevibacter sp. UBA586 | reverse complement strand
TCCAAAAATAAAAAAAGAGAAAAAATAGCTATTTTAACAGGTCTTTAACCTTATTAAATTCCTTAGCTACTTTTTGTTGTTTTTCAGTAATCTGTTCTTTTGCGTCGTCTTTCAAAGCTCCGGTAGGACAATTGGCCACGCACTGTTTTTCATCCTGATCAATGCAGAGATTACATTTGTGTACGTTTCCAAAACCGTCAATGTTGATAGCTCCAATCGGACAGGCTTTTTCACATACTCCGCAACCGATACATTTTTCTTCATTGATAACTATTGCTCCACCAAGGGATTCAATTGCACCTTCAGGACATTTAAGCAGGCAAGGTGCCTTTGCAGGATTACAATGCATGCAGAACAATGGGATGCTGTCAATAACATGAATTGAGTTTTGAGGACAGTTACGTTCGCATTTCATACAGTCTACACAATCTTCAGGAGTTAATATTAAATCATCCATTTCAACACCTCAGTCTTTTAAAGCTTTTTTAGCTCTACCCATTGCTGTAACTACATTGACAAAGCTGTTTTTCTTAGCTTTGTTTTCACCGTTTCCAGCAAGTTTTGCAATAAACTCTTGTTGTTTGTTTGCCTTGATTGTGTCGGTATCAACCATAGATATTGCTCTTTTGGAACATGCCTGAATACATGCAGGACCTTCTTCCCTATCTGCACAGCGATTACATTTCTCTGCAGTATCCAATGTGATTGTAATTGCTCCAAAAGGACAGACCATACTACATAATCCGCAGGAAATACATTTGGCACTGTCCACATCGAGATTGGTCATCGCATCTACAGGACAAATCTGGGAACAAGGCTGTCCTTCACATTGCTGACATACAATTGGATAGAATGATGAATCGTATTCTAAGATTGTTATTCTGGAGGATTCGTGAAGAGATTCGCATGCACGTTGGCAATCAAGACAACCATCACATAATTCTCTATTTACAGTAATTTTTTTCAATTTACTTCCTCCTATAATCCTAATTCAGCACATTCATTATCAACAAATTCTTGTATTTTTTCAATATGTTCATCATCAAGATGTCTAAATCTCTTTTGTGGTTTCAAGTATTCTGCCACTGGTTTTCTTTCTGTAGGTCTGTAGGTAATGTTGAATTCACCGTTTTCGATTTCATATAAAATCCATGATCCGGTTTCAACAGCCAATCTACCCATTTCAATGGTTTTTGATGAATCGTAACCCCAACCGGTGGTACATGGTTGGTTTAGGTGTATGTATGCAGGTCCGTCAATTTCCGCTGCCTTCTTGACCTTTTTCATGAAATCTTCAGGATATGCGATTGATGCGGTAGCAACATAAGGTATTCCATGTGCAGCCATAATCATAGGCATGTTTTTCTTAGGTTTCTCCTCTCCAAAGCTGTCTTTACCTTTTGGTGAGGTGGTTGTGGTCGCTCCGTATGGGGTAGCTCCACTTCTTTGAATACCTGTATTCATATAAGCTTCATTATCATAACAGATGTAGGTTAGGTTATGTCCTCTTTCCATTGCTCCTGAAAGGGATTGTAATCCGATATCTACGGTTCCTCCGTCTCCTCCGAATGCAATAACATTTACATCATCTTTTCCTTGTATTCTTAATGCTGCTTCAACACCTGATGCCACTGCACCTGCGTTTTCAAAAGCAACGTGAATCCATGGGATTTCCCATGCAGTTTCTGGATAAGGAGTTGTCATTACTTCAAGACAACCAGTTGCTGAAATTGCAACAGTATTTTTACCTAATGCTTTAAGAGCCAGTCTTACTGCAATAGAAGCTCCACATCCAGCACAACCTCTGTGTCCCGGTGCTAATAATTCTTCTTTAGGTATCTCCATTTTTATTCCTCCTTAAGTCCTATCCAAGTAACTTCTTGTTCTGGGTTTTTGGTTTTTTCATAAACTTCCATAATTGCTTCAGGTGTAATGTCTCTTCCACCTAAACCAACAATAAATCCGTAGGCGTCCTTGTGGATTTTTGCCTTGACATCTGCAAATAATGCTCCGCCGATTCCGAAGCTGATGTTTTTATCAAGAACAGCCAATTTGTCACAGTTTTTAACAGCTTCATCAATAGCTTCTACTGGGAACGGTCTGTAAGCTCTTATTTTAAGCAATCCTACTTTTTCGCCTTTTTCTCTTAATTCGTCTACCATTACTCTAAGGGTACTGCACATTGAACCCATAGCTACGAATATGATTTCAGCATCTTCGGTTTTGTAAGGGTCAATTAATCCGTATTCTCTTCCGAAAATGTCTGCAAATTCCTTACATGTATCTTCAATTACGTCAAGTGATTCTCTCATTGCCACTGACATTGCATGTCTTGCTTCAAGATAGTAGTCAGGGTCAGCCAATGTTCCGATTGACATAGGTTCATTTGGATCAAGGAATGAGTGGTCTGGTTTGTATGGAGGTAGGAACTCATCTACTTTTTCCTGTTCTGGAACTTCAACTGGTTCAACTGTGTGAGTTAGGATAAATCCGTCAAGACATACCATTGAAGGTAATAGTACTTTTGGATTTTCAGAAATCTTAAATGCCATTAAAGTGGTATCCAATGCTTCTTGTGCATTTTCAACATAAATTTGTAACCAACCGGCATCTCTTTGAGAAATGGAATCTTGTTGGTCGTTCCAAATGTTTAATGGAGCTGATATTGCTCTGTTTGCATCTGCCAATACGATTGGTGTTCTCATACCTGCTGCTGCAAATATAATCTCGTGCATTAGCATTAATCCTTGTGAGGATGTAGCTGTAAATACTCTTACACCTGCACCGCTTGCTCCTACAGCTGCACTTATTGCACTGTGTTCTGATTCAACTTTTATATATTTTGCATCAATTTCCTCATCTGCTACAAATTGTGCTAAATATTCAGAAATAGTTGTCTGTGGAGTAATTGGATAAACAGGAATTACTTGTGGTTTAGCTAATTTAACAGCTTCAGCAACTGCTTTGTTAGCTGTCATAACTTCTCTTTTCATTATTTTTCCCTCTTACTTATTCTTTTACCATTTCAATTGCAACTACTGGACATTCATTTGCACAAATTCCACAGCCCTTGCAGTAATCATAATCAATATCATGTTCAAAGTTCACTGATGAGTCAGGACAAAAGATTACGCAATTATTACAATCAACACATTTTTCCTTATCGAGAATCGGTTTGAATGTTCTCCAACTTCCGGTCTTGTTACTTCTACTACTTCCTGGTGTTTTAATTACACATCCGATAGATACTGCCANNTTTCCTGCTATGTCGTTGCTCTTCTTTTCTGAAATACTGCCATTATAAGTCACCTTTTGTTATTTATCCCATGTCATAAGCTATCTGTGTAGCTTTTGCATTTAATTCTCCGACTTTTCCAGGGAATGTTTCTTTAATTACTTCAAGAAGTGAATCAATACTTACCACTTGTGTTTTTTTAGCAAAATAACCTAAAATAATTGTGTTTACAATATTACGGCCTAAATTTTCCAATGCAATTCCGGTTGCATCAATTGTGTGTATTGCAACATTCATTTCTTTTTCAAATTCAGTTTCAATGTTGATAATCACTTCGGTATTTTCTTTTGCACCTGAAAAAACATCTACTACATTCATTAATCCATCATCAAGAACTAATACATAGTCTGGGTTATAGATTTGATATCTAATGTCAATTGGCTTATCGTCAATTCTTGTGAAAGCCATAACTGGAGCTCCTCTACGTTCAACTCTTAAGAATGGAAATGCCTGAACATATTTGCCATCTTTAAACGCTGCTTTAGCTAAAATTTCAGCAGCGGTTACTGATCCTTGTCCACCACGTCCGTGAAAACGAATCTCAATCATTTAGTTTTCCTCCATATTTTATTGGGTATAAT
>DAII01000002.1:33361-33504 GCA_002496065.1 Methanobrevibacter sp. UBA586 | reverse complement strand
GTTCATCAATTATTTAAAGGATTATTTTAATATATTAATATAATATTTAAAAGGTGTACTTATGAAAGGAACATGGAAACTAAAAATAAGATTATGGCTTGTAATGCTATTAATGTTTGTAATAGTTTTTGCACTTATCTCTC
>DAII01000002.1:30730-33275 GCA_002496065.1 Methanobrevibacter sp. UBA586 | reverse complement strand
GTGATCCTGAGCAAGAACCTCGTATTCATGCAATGGTTGAAGAAATGTCTAGAAAAGCAGGAATTCCTAAACCTGAAGTTGGAATATCTCATATTAACATCCCAAATGCTTTTGCATACGGCAGAACCAAAAAAAGTGGACATATTGCTGTAACAGCTCCTATTATTCAATTGCTTGATGATGATGAACTTAAGGCAGTTATTGGCCATGAAATAGGTCACATCAAACATAATGACATGATTGTAACCACAGTTATCAGCGTATTGCCAATGATTTGCTATTATATTGCATTGTCATTCCTATTTTCAAGAAGTGATGAGGAAAATGCAGGCTTGATGATGATTTTTGGTATAGTTGGATATGCTGCTTACTTGGTAGGGCAACTTCTAGTATTGTTCGTATCAAGAGTAAGGGAATATTATGCTGATCAGGCAAGTGTTGAACTTGGAAACAAACCATCTGCATTGGTTTCCGGACTTTATAAATTATCCTATGGTGCTGCAAGAGCTAGCGAGGATACAATTAAAGATGTAAATACAAGTAGAGCATTCTTTGCTAATGATATTAAGAATGGTGAACATGATGTTGCCTGTTTCCAACAAATAGATTTTGACCATGATGGTAAAATATCAGATGATGATTTGGCAAAATTTTATAGGGCTGAAATAGTTAATTCGTTTTCCGATAATTTTTCAGAAATTTTTTCAACACATCCGGATAGTCTAAAGAGAGCTCGTAGATTAGCTGAACTTGAATTTGAAAACTAGTGGTTGTGATAGCTTGAAAATGATATTGGATGAACGGGGTAAAAAATACGTTCTTAATGAAGGAAAAGAATTTCAAAGTGACTTGGGAATAGTTTCCGCCGAACAGATAAGCAATGCAAAAATAGGTGATGAACTTAAAAGTCATTTGGATCATGTTTTCAAAATAATAAAACCTACTGTAAATGATTTCATTGAAATAATGGACAGACGTTGTTCTATATTAATTCAAAAGGATATAGGCACTGTTCTCGCAAGAACAGGTCTTGGAGCTGGAGACAGGGTTGTTGATTCAGGAACAGGTGCTGCTGCCATTGCATTGAACTTTGGAAATGTTGTAGGTGAGACCGGTCATGTATACACCTATGAAATAAGGGAGGATTTTGCAGAGGTGGCCCGTAAAAACATTGAAAACTTTGGAATTACCAATATTGAAGTTAAGAATAAAGACATTAAGGAAGGAATCGATGAGACAGACATTGATTTGGTATTCTTGGATCTTCCAAAACCATTTGAGATATTTGAGGATGTTTATGACACTTTGAAAGTCGGAGGGTGGTTGGCAGTTTATGCACCCTATATTGATCAGGCCGAAATNNAAAATTAGATTTTTATGATATTGAAATCATTGAAACTCTTGAAAGAGGTCTTGAAGTCAGGCCACAGGGAGTAAGACCTAAAACTAGAATGGTTGGCCATAGTGGATATTTGGTTTTTGCAAGAAAACTTTAAATATTCATTATTTTTTTTAAGAGGTGTATTAATTGAATAAAAAGGTATCTTTAGCGGCTTGTACTGGAATGTCTGCTTTAGGATTGGTCTCAAGAGCTGCTGTAAGTGATTTGGTTGAAAAAAATGATGATATGATTTCCATTTGTATCACATCAACGGCTACAGACAAAAAGGCCGCTTTGAATCTAATAAAAAGGTTCCCGATAGTTGCTGTAAATGGATGTGACAATNNTTGGAATCAAAAGGGGCTGGCGTTAAATCAACAATTGATGTAAGTGAACATGTCAAGGACTATAATGCCAAAAACATCTCAAGATTAGGTGAAAATGAGAAACATGTTTCGTTAATTAAGGATTTAATAAAAAATGAGATTAACAGTAATGTTTATTAGGAATTTATAATTATATATTAACTATTTATACATAAATTATATTTATTGGAGTTTTTTCATAATGGATAAAAAGGTATTAATTATTTCAATGGTGGCAATAGCTATTGTATCTGCAGGTGCGGTTGCGGCTACGTNNGAGCTATTTCAATGAACTATGATTCTGATATGAAAACAGCTAGTTTTGACGGTATTAAAATGAAATTACCGACAGACGCTAAATTTACAAAAACCGTAGCTGGATTTGAAGATACAAAATATGGAATATCTGTACAGACATTTAAAAGTACTGATGCAATGACAAATTACTTGAATTCTTTGGAGGGAGCAAAAATGATAAGTATAGCTAATTTACCGGCTAATTCTGTTGCTTTTGAACAGGGGGATTCTACCTATATAATGATAACAAATGGAAAATTGGGCATCTGTGTTGGTGCATTGGATAAGCATTTGGTTGTGGAAATGGCAAACAGTGTTGTTTTTCCTGAAAAATCAAACAAGGTAAGTCATAATCCTACTATTATTGGAAAAAATCCTCCAAAAAGTGATGTGGACTTTGTTTTCATAAAACAGGTCATCAATAAGGTCACTGTTAACAATGCAACTTTTAATGAAGGTGATTTAAATATTACCATTGATAACTCCACCAATTTAACAGATA
>DAII01000002.1:28625-30695 GCA_002496065.1 Methanobrevibacter sp. UBA586 | reverse complement strand
GAATATAATTCAGATTCCAGTCATGGAGCATCCTCTTCAAATCGAGGTATTTTAAGTGCTCCGGGTATTGGTTTAATAAATGATATGTTGAATGGTGGTTCCAATTCATATTATTCCGGTGAAAGCCAATTATCAGATATCTCTACAAGTTCTGACATTTCAAATGATGATGTAGCTGGTGGTGATAGAGGTTTTGATGAAAACACTGAGGAAAAATTGTCAGAATCAGAATGTAGGAATCTTGCTGAAAGTGCAATTCCTTCAGAATATTCAATCTCCAGTGTCAATCAAAATGGTGATTGTTACATCTTTGAAATTGAAGATGAAGATGGAAAATCAGTGGGAACCGTAACTGTTGATTCAATTACAGGTGATGTTGACGCTCAATTATAATGGATTCTTATCCATTTTCTATTTTTTTTGATATTTTACTTTAGATACTGTATAAAAATTTAATATATTGGATATTTTTAATATCATGTATGCAATAGAGTATTATAACTAGTTTTTTATCAATAGAACTATTTTTAGGTTATACTTAAAATAAATCTTATTTGATGTTATTTTTTAAATATTGTAAAATTTTTAAGCATCATGTATATGAAAATTTGCTTTATAGATTTATATAATATAATTTTATTCGTTATTTGATATAAAAAAGAAGTATTTTATTTTTAGACATTATTTTTTAGATTTTTTCAAAAAAAAAAGAAATGAAGCGGGGTTAACCACTATTCTAATAAATCGATTAGTGTTTCTCCTGCATATTTACAGCATTCCACACAAGGGGACTTGTCCTCACCATTTTTGGAGATTACGCCACAAGTAACTGATGAATATTTGTCTTGAAACCTATTNNTGTGAAAGTTTTTCAGGGTCCTTTTCAATGAAACCTAAAGCTATTAAAGCTCCGGTTACTGCTCCACATGTTCCCTCATCGAAGGTTCCACCAATTCCACCACCAAATGCAACGGTCAAATTGGCAAGGTGGTCCAAATCAATTTCCTCATCGTAGTTTTTACAAATTCCAATTAGAGTAGATTGTGCACAGTTTTTTTCTTCCCTTAACTCTTCAATATCTTTTGTTACCCTTTCTTTATCCATTATTTCACCTTATCTTGTTATAATACTTATAATATCGTTATTTTCAAGTTCATATTCACTTGATATTCTCATGTTTTTACGTGCATCTACCGCATGCATGAAATTGTCTCCAATGTCTGTATGTACCATGTATGCTAGCTCTCTTGGAATTGAACCCTTACGTATGAGGATTGCATCAGGCAATACATTTCCTTTTTGATCTGTGTATTTGTGTTCATCTTCTACAGGATAAACTACAATTCTTTCAAGCAAGTCAAATATTGCATAGTTTAAAGCTTCCTGAACTCCTGTGCTTCCATATTTTTCAAGAATGTTTTCTTTGATGTATGATAGGGCATTCTTTTGAGCAGCATTCAATTCATCTTCCTTAAGAATTTCAAAATCAGAATCTCCTGAAGTGTATTTAATAAGACCTGATTTTGCAGCCTTTACCAAAGCCATTTCAGATTGTGCTGAAGTTGGAATGACATTTGGGAATTTTTCACGTATTCTTTCAATGTTTTCGGCAGCTGTAGGTAAATCGGCCTTATTTGCAACAATCAACATTGGCTTTGCAATATGTAGAATGTTTTTTGTCAACTGAATGAAGTCTTCCTCTTCCCATTTTGTATAATCTGGTTCTATTGAACGTTTCGCTTCAATAATATCTTCTAGGGATATTCCTGTTCCTGATAGCTGGTCGAAAATGACCTTTGCGATATCCAGTTTTTCAGCTTCAATCTTACGTACAAGCCTTGACCAGTTCCTATTTAAAATTCCGTACATCCACATTATAATTTCATGTTCCATAAACTCTAAATCCTGAAGGGGGTCATATGAACCTGGTTCTACAGGCTGTCCTTCAGCATTTGTTGATCCAGAAGCGTCAATAACATGTATCAAAACTTTGGCTTGCATTAAGTCGTCTAAAAATTTATTACCTAATCCTTTTCCTTCGTGAGCTCCAGGGACCAATCCTGCAACGTC
>DAII01000002.1:28465-28593 GCA_002496065.1 Methanobrevibacter sp. UBA586 | reverse complement strand
TCTCTGCATGGACATTCACTAATAACATGTGCTACAGCCTTATTTGCATCAATGGTTGTAAATGGATAATTAGCCATTTCCACTGATGAAGAAGTAGCTGAATTAAAAAAAGATGATTTTCCAACATT
>DAII01000002.1:24493-28447 GCA_002496065.1 Methanobrevibacter sp. UBA586 | reverse complement strand
ACCATATTAAATATGTTTTTTAACCCTTATATTTATATCCTATATTGTCAGCTTAAAGGTAAAATAAGCTATTTTAAGTATTTTTTAACAATTAATTTTAAAATGTAATATGTCAATATAATATGTCAATGTAGTTATAGTGGGTGGTTTTTAATGTCAAATAAAATTTTTATAGTTGGAATAGGTCCTGGCTCCAGTGAGTATTTAACAAAAAAGGCATTGGATGTAGTTAAAGATGCAGACATAACAATCGGAAGTACAAGGGCCATAGAATTATTTGATGATGTTCAGGAGAAAATAGCTTTTAATGTGAAGGACTTACTTGAAAAAATAGAATTGGGTGTGGATTTGGCTATTGAGGGTAAAAATGTAGCTATTTTATCAACTGGTGATCCTGGATTTTCTGGAGTGTTGAATACGGTTTTAAGAATTTCTGAGGAAAAGGGCTTTGATAATGAGGATATTGAGGTTGTTCCGGGAATCAGTTCCCTCCAGCTGGCCGCTGCAAAGACTCACATTCAGTGGGACAATGCCGATGTAATGACATTCCATGGAAGGGAGAACATTGAGGATATTCTGGAAGTAATAAACAATGGAAAACCAACTATAGCTCTTCCATCAAGAAAGTNNGACAACGGCCTTGACGGGGAAAGACCTGTCACCGTTTGTGAAAGATTGAGCTACTGTGATGAAAGGGTTGTCAATGCTACATTAAGTGAAATAGCAGACAGTGAATTTACATATATGTGTATAATAATCATATACTGATATTGCTGTCAAATAGCTATTTTTACCTTTTAATTTATTTTTTAATCGATTTAATTATTGTTTATAAGGATTTTGGAACTGCACAGTTCTTTAATTAATATATCATATATCTTTCNNGCATTTGTTGATTTTTTTTTAAAAAAAGTTAACAGGTTTGGTAGATAATATGGTTAGAAAAATACATCTTTTTTGTTTGTTTTCCCTATTGCTTCTGCTAATGGGAAATGTGTCTGCAAATGAGGATTCTAATCTTGATGATGTGTATTTTGAGGGTGGTCAATTGATTACATCTGATATTGATATGTATTACAAGGATGGAACTTCATTTAATGTAAAACTTTTAGATGATGGAAAAGGGGTTGCAGGAGAATCAGTTAATATAACAATTAACAAGAAAACCTACAATTTCATGACTAATAAGTCAGGAGAGGCTAAACTTAACATTAACCTTAATCCGGGCTTATATAACTTTAAAACTGATTGTTGTTTAGATAATCAGAAATTATCTGTAATTAACACAGTAAAAGTTAAATTGATGAATACTACATTGATTGCTGATAAAAACATTAATTTGGCTTATAAAGATGGAAAATACTCTGTATCCTTACTTGGTGGGGATAACAGTAAATTGGCACATAAGACTGTAACATTTTCAGTTTTGGGTAAGGAATATAAAAAAGTAACAGATGAAAACGGTGTGGCAAGTATTCCAATAAATCTGAATAAGGGTTCCTATTCAATATCCTCCAAATTTCAGGAATATGGGTATTCAACCTCATCAGTCCAATCTATAATAAATGTCAAAATCATAAACACAAAACTGTCTTCAAATACATTGACATTAAAGAGTAGAGATGAGAGCTATTCAGTGAGACTTTCAGATCAATATAACAATCCCATTTCAAACCATTTGGTCCTTCTTTATGTGGAAGATGATTTGCATGTACTCATTACCGATGAAAAGGGTGATGCTACATTAAAAATGGACTTGCCAATGGGAATCTACAAGGTTTCTTATATTTTTCAGGGAACTAGTGGATATGTAAAATCCTCAGGTTCAGCCAAGTTAACTGTTGACTGTGGAGAATACAATATTTCATCTAATGATTTTGAAACATTTGTAGACAGCAACATATGTTATTTGGTGTCTGTTAAAGGAGAAAACAATACTCATCCTTTGAACACAAATCTAAAAATCAATATCTATCAGAATGGTAAATATCTAAAAACTATTGGTTCTAAAATATATGAGGATGGGATTGCAAGAATTCAATTCGATTTGGCTCCTGGAACTTATACAATAAAAAATCATTTAAAGCTGAACAGCACATTCAGCGAAAACAAAATCATAATTAAAGAACAAAATATGCGTATGGATTTATCAAATGCAATTAGGAACTTAAAACGCTTTCATTTTGTAATACCAGGTTTATGTAGTTTACTAGATACATTTACTATAATACCAGAAGATCANNTTGAATTTAAACAGAAAGGGGGAACTTTACACAGTCAAACTCAGGAACAATGAAACCAATTCCGGAATTGCAGGCAAAGTGGTTTCATTTACAGTCAAGGGAGTGACTTATAATAAAATCACCAATGAAAAGGGTGAGGCAAGCTTACCAATCAACCTTGCAAATGGGAATTATAAGATATCCTACTTCTTTAATGGAGGCGATAAATATCCGAATGTCAACGGAACTAATAAAATATATAGAGGTGATTTTAAATTAGCCACTGTATTAACAGCATTAAATTCTGAAATATTTAGAAAGGGAACTTACTATAGGGTTAAATTAACCGATTCCAATGGTTTGGCTTTAAAAAATCAAATCGTATACATTACGGTTAAAGGAGTTAGTTATAAATGTCTGACAGATAATGATGGGATAGCCAAGCTTAAGATTAACTTGCTTGATGGGGATTACTCAATAAAAGCAGAATTTAAAGAGAACAAATTATTTAAACGATCTGTTATCTCAAATAAATTGTCTGTAAACACTACTCCTATTTTCAATTATACATTGGATATTCCAAGATATATTGAGTATAATGGGTTTAAATGCACAAACATTAGGGAATTCTATGTTACCTACAACAACGGCAATGAATATAAATTGGCTTGTGATGATGATGAAAATGGATTTTACAGAATAACTGATAAGAAATCCTATTTTATTGGTGCAAATGGTTTGGAATCAAATTATCAATCAAAGCAAGGCATAGAATTTAAGATAAACGGTAATGTTCTTCAGATGATATTTTATGGAAGGTCTCCAGCTATTAGTCAATTCAGTGTAATTTTCTCTTACAGAGATGAAAATCAAAAAATGGAATTCATCATTGACAATGAGGTTGTGGCAACCGTTGTTATGAACTCATTTTTCTTTGAAAATGAATTTAATAAACTTTTAAGTTTAGGTTATTATTATAATTCTATTGAACTTATCAACTCAACATTCAATTGTAACAATCATGAAATGAAAAGATCAGTTCAACTGGACTATGGTTCAGGAATGTATGTTAAGGGCAATGGAAAATACAGCAACTTTGATACAATCCAATCATATTTAATCGATTATGAAAAGATTTCTGAGGATTTTCTTGAAAAAGAATTGAATAAGGCAGATAATTTCAACGGAAATTATGATGAATATGCTTATAGGTTATATTTGTCCGCTCTTATGACATTATCCAGTGCAGATGTTATTTCCAACAATATTGCAGAACAATTGAATGTCACTTGGGATAAGAAATTCCATGTGGTCTTGGTTAATTTTGACTGGCTCGGCATTACATTGGACTCCTATGTTCCCTGCATTGTGGAAGGTGATGAAAACAACACATTCAAATTTAGGGTTTCTCATGGGATTTTGTTCTCATACTGTGAAGAAATAGGACTTCAAATGCTAGGCAATGAGGCAAAATCAACAATAGGCAACATTGTAAATGCAATTTATGAAGGGGAGAATTTTGTTATAGATGAGAGGAATGGAACTCTGACATTAAGTTTGTTTAATTCTACAGATAAAATAACAATTGACATGGAAACTGGTGTTACTTCCACATATATCTCTCGTAATATGATGGAATTGCTTTCAGGAATTATTTTTAAAGGCTCTTATACCAATGGGATTTCCTTTCCTATGAGGGGATATAACGATATAATTGGAAATATGGTACTTC
>DAII01000002.1:24240-24427 GCA_002496065.1 Methanobrevibacter sp. UBA586 | reverse complement strand
ATCCTATAGTATGGGAATTCTAGTAAATCCAATTCCAATTGTCGATTTTGGAATTTCTTTTCAAAGAATGACATTTCAATACAGAAATAAATACGCTCCGGAAAATACATGGCAATATTTTAGTTCTCATGGGTCAACTTTCGATACAAAAACAATCGCCGTTAGAAATCCCACTACTAATTATGTG
>DAII01000002.1:24095-24233 GCA_002496065.1 Methanobrevibacter sp. UBA586 | reverse complement strand
TAAAGTAGATGAAGCAATATATATTGATTCAGTAGTCGGAAAACGAAATTTAACAGATTATGAAATAAATACGTATTTAAACTCTTAAGTTTTTATACTATTTTTTCTTATTTTTTTGGAGGTTTCAATGAACATTGG
>DAII01000002.1:8900-24060 GCA_002496065.1 Methanobrevibacter sp. UBA586 | reverse complement strand
TTGATGTATAAGCATATACATACCTTTGAGTATAGCTATCCACTATTTATAATGGTTTTAGTCTTTGTAATGTTTTTATGTAACTGGTCGGTTGAGGAGGAAAAAAATGAACAATCTCTCATTTATCTAATGCGTTATGACTCAATTACCTGTTGGTTAAGATGTATATTGTTAATAGTGACTTTATTGATTGCATACGGTTATTTTAATAGCCTTGTAACTATTTTATTTGTTTTTTTCCCATTAACCAAAGGCCTATATCTATATTATCCGCAGGAAAAGCACTTTTTGGACTTTTCCAAAAATCCAAAAAAAGTCGTGACAATATTATTTATATTGGGTGTTTTGATAGCCGGTATTTTCGGTTACTAAACAACCCAATTATTATTTTTAAAAAAAGTTAACTAATTATAATTGTATTGCTTCTTGCTGTACTTCATCATTGTCCTTATCGTCGTAGAGGATTTCAGCTAAATTCATGAGTTTTTCCTGTCCTTTCACTTCGTCCTTGAACAGTGGAACCTGAAGTACTTGCTGGTCGTTGAATTTCTGGTCTATTAGAACTAGACGTTTTTGCTGAAGTTCATGTCTTGAGTGACAGAAATCACAGTCTGAAATGTCTGGCATCACCTGATTTACAATAACACTGTCTACGGTTATGTTGTATTTGTCCAATGCTTCCAACGCTCTTTCAGATTCGTAGATGGACATTTCTTCAGGAATGACGACCATTTTAAAGGTTGTTCTGTCTGGATTTGATAGTACTTCCTTAGCTTCGTTGATTTGTCTTTTTGTTCTTTCCAATTCCTCTGTGGATTGAACATCGTCATCAGCATCCATAAATGGGATGAGATTTTTAAGTTTGTTGGCAGTTTCTCCCAGTTTTGCCTTTATGGTCATCATTTTACCTACCCATGAGTCCATAACTTCTGGGAAGGATAATAATCTTAATGTGTGTCCTGTTGGTGCAGTATCGAATATTACTACATCATATTCGTTTGAGGTCATTACGGAAAGGAACACTTCAAATGCTGCTGCCTCATCTGCTCCAGGAGCTGCGGATGCAATATCTAGTTGGTCTGTTAACATGTCAAGACCCATCAATTTGTCCTGTGCTGAAACAGCTTTCTGTGCTTCAAGAGCTGCCTGTTTTTGTGCCATTGCTTCATCAGGATCAATTTCCACAGCATATAAATTAGTCTTGATTTCACGTGGATAATGGCCGATTGGAACTTCTAATGAATCTGATAATGAATGTGCAGGATCAGTTGATACAATCAAAGTTTTTTTACCGTTGTTTGCCAACCACAATGCAGTAGCTGAGGATATTGAAGTTTTTCCAACTCCTCCTTTTCCACCAATAAATATGAATGTTGTTTTGTCTTTATTTATTTTAAAATAATCTTTTAACGCCAAAATATGTCCTCCTCAAATACTTTAGTAACTTAATGTTATTTTATGTTAATTAACTATATAAAGTTAGCTAATAATAAATATTCCCTAAAAAAACTTTATTTTTATAAATAAAAAAAATCATAAATAAAAATATTATTAAAAAATAAAAATTTAAAGTCGTGATTAGAATGACTCAGATTCCAGATTTAGATGTAAACACAACAAAAGAAGAAATAATTAATTTTATTAAAGATAAAGTAGCTGAGGCTAATGCAGACGGAATCGTAGTTGGATTAAGTGGAGGGATAGATTCAACTGTTACAGCATTTCTCGCTACCAAAGCATTGGGAAAGGAAAATGTATTTGGTGTTGTAATGCCATCAACCACTACACCAACAGAAGATAAGGTTCATGGTACTGATCTTGCAAAATTACTTGGAATTGAATATAAGGAAATGGCAATAGACAAAATATTAAATGAATTTTTACTTGTAACTAATACTCCTGAAGAAAATAATGAATTGGCTATTGGAAACCTTAAGGCAAGAATCAGAATGGCTATTGTTTACTATTTCGCTAACATTAAAAATTACCTTGTCGGAGGAACCGGCAACAGAAGTGAAATACTGATTGGTTACTTTACAAAACATGGAGATGGAGCATGTGACATGGAGCCTATTGGAGAGCTCTATAAAACAGAAGTAAGACAATTAGCCAGATTTATAGGTATTCCGGAAGAGATTATCGCAAAACCTCCTCGTGCAGGATTATGGAATAATCAAACAGATGAGGAANNAGATAGAATTTTATATGGATACATTGACCTGAAAAAGAATGCAGAAGAAATCGCTTCTGACATTGATGTTCCTGTAGAGGAAGTTGAAAGAATCATTCTTAAAGTAAAAAATAATGCTCATAAAACAAAAATTCCAGCAACTCCTAATAATAGATAGTTTCGGTGATTTGGTGACAGAAAACATAGAGAAAAAATGGCAAAAGAAGTGGGATGATGAAAAGCTATTTGAATCAGACCCTAACGATAAAGAAAAATTATTCCTAACTGTAGCATTCCCATATCCTAGTGGTGCAATGCATATTGGACATGGTCGTACATACACAGTTCCTGATGTTTATGCTAGATTTAAAAGAATGGAAGGATTTAATGTATTGTTCCCAATGGCATGGCATGTAACTGGTGCTCCTGTAATAGGGATAGCTAGTAGAATTCAAAGAAAGGACCCTTGGACATTGGATTTGTATGAAAACGTTCACAAGGTACCTAAGGAGACTCTCCCTAAAATGGAAGACCCTGAATTTATTGTAAAATACTTCAGTAACGAATATCATGATGTGATGCATGACATGGGATTTTCCATTGACTGGAGAAGGGAATTTAGGACAATTGACCCTACATATAAGAAGTTCATCGAATGGCAAATCAGGAAACTCAAGGATGCAGGACTAATCAAAAAAGGAGAGCATGCAGTAAAATACTGTCCTAGATGTGAAAATCCTGTAGGGGATCACGATCTTCTTGAAGGTGAAGGGGTAGCTGTCAACGAACTAGTCTTACTTAAATTCGAAGCTGATGGAAAATTGTTCTTAACTGCAACATTAAGGCCGGAAACCATTATTGGAGCTACAAACCTCTGGTTGAATCCAGACATCAAATATATTGAAGTAACAACCAGCGGAGAAAATTGGGTTATCAGTGAAGAGGCATATCACAACCTACAACATCAAATCAAGGATTTGGAAATTGTTGGGGAAATAGATCCTAAAAAATATATCGGAACATTCGTTAAAAATCCATTCACTGGCGATGAACTTCCAATATTCCCTGCAAGCTTTGTAGATGGAGCATACGGAACTGGTGTGGTTTTCTCAGAACCTGCTGATGCACCTGCAGATNNACATCGCTCTTCAAGACTTGAAAAACAATGCAGAACTCTTGAAAGAATATGATTTGGAGGAAATAATCGAAAATGTCAACCCTATAAGTGTTGTAACCGTAAAAGGTTATGGGGATATTCCTGCAAAGGAAATCATTGAAGAAATGGGCATCAAAAGTCAAGAAGACGAAAAACTTCAGGAAGCTACTAATGAACTATATAAGGTCGAATTCAGTAAAGGTAGAATGCTCTCTGAATTCGGTGGCAAAAAGGTTTCTGTTGCTCGTCAGGAATATAAGGATGAAATGTTGGAAAACAACACCGCAGCAATAATGTATGATTTTGCTGAAAGACCAGTTATCTGCAGATGTGGAGAAAACTGTGTTGTTAAAATAATGGATGATCAATGGTTTATGAAATATTCCGATGAGGAATGGACTGAAAAAACAGCTAAGCTTCTTGAAAGGGAAGAGATTGTCCCTCCGGAAATCAGAAACAACTTTGAATACTATCTTGACTGGTTGGATGACTGGGCATGTTCCAGAAACATAGGTCTTGGAACAAAACTTCCTTGGGATGACAAATGGCTGATTGAACCTTTAACAGACTCAACCATTTACATGTCCTATTATACAATAGCAAAATACTTGAAGGATATGGATGCTGAAGTCTTGAATGATGCATTCTTCGATAAGGTATTCTTAAATATCGATAGTGATGACATTAAGGTGGATCCTGAGATTGTAGAACAGATTCAAGAGGAATTTAACTATTGGTATCCTCTTGATTGGAGATTGTCTGCAAAGGACCTTGTTGGAAATCATTTAAGCTTTTTAATGTTCCACCACAGTGCCATTTTCCCTGAAGACAAATGGCCTAAAGGTACTGTCGTTTTCGGTATGGGGCTCCTTGAAGGAAATAAGATGTCCTCATCTAAAGGAAACGTTATTCTTTTAAAAGACGCTATCAACCAATACAGTGCGGATGTTGTAAGGCTTTTCCTTATGGCTTCAGCAGAACCATGGCAAGACTTTGACTGGAGAGAAAAAGAAGTTCTCGGAACTAAAAGAAGACTTGACTGGTTTAGAGAGTTTGCAGGCAAACTGGAAGAAATGAAGGGAAGTCCATTGGATTTAAGCAATATTGAAGAAGTTGAGCTTACAAGGACAATTGATAAATGGATGCTTGGTCAGCTTTACCAACATATCAAGGAAACCACTGAAGCATTGGAAGGTTTCCAAACAAGAAAAGCTCTTCAAAATGCTTTATTCTTATTAAGAAAAGATGTGGATCATTATCTCTACAGGGTTAAACACTTACTCGACAAACAGGACCCTGCAGTCATTTATGTTCTCTCAACCGTTCTTGAAAATTGGATAAGGCTTCTTGCACCATTCACTCCTCACACCTCTGAAGAGATATGGTCTACTTATGGAGGAAAAGGATTTGTATCTGAAGCTGAATGGCCTACTTACAATGAAGATATGGTAAGTCAGGAAATAGAACGTTCTGAACAACTGGTTCAAAACACAATCAAAGATATAAATCAAATTCAAAACATGGTAAAAGGAGACGTTGAGAAAATCCATATTTACCTTGCTCCTGAATGGAAATGGGAACTTTATAAAATTGCAGATGAGGTTGGAAAACCTGATATAGGTAGAATAATGGGAATGGCAATCGGTGCCAATATCCATGATGACAAAAAGGAGATTGCAGCAGTTGCCAAAAAAATCGGTCGTGAAATAACTAAAACTCGTTACATAGGTAAGATTGATGAAAAACAAATTTTGGATGATGCGATTGATTATATAACTGAAGAATCAGGTAAGGAAATTATTGTTCATGCCGATGACAGCTATGATCCTCAAAACAAGGCTAGAAATGCAATGCCTTATAAACCTGCAATTTTCATGGAATGAATTCTAATTTATTCCATTTTTTAATTTATTTTTCTAGGTGATAATGTGCATCCAAGACCAAGTCCAATTGCTGCTTCTCTTTATACGTTGAGGGATATGAACGCCGATGTAATAATCATGCACGGGCCTCATGGCTGTTGTTTTAGGACAGGTAGACTTCTTGAAAGTGATGGCGTAAGGGTTTTGACAACTGCGATGGCTGAAAATGATTTTATTTTAGGTGCAGGAGAAAAACTTGAGGAAACCTTAAGACAGGCTTATGAAATGTTCAACCCTTCTTTGATAGGTGTTGTGGGAACCTGTGCCAGTATGATTATTGGTGAGGATTTAAAAGAGGCCATAGCCAATGCTGATTTAGATTGTACTGTAATTCCGGCAGAATCCCATGGAGGATTCGGTGAAGGTGACAATACTGAAGGTGCAATAATCGTTCTTGATGCTGCGGTTGATTGTGGCGTTATTCCTCGTGAAGAGGCAGACAGACAAATTGAAATGCTTAAAAAGGCTACTGAAATTGAAAAAACTAGAGGAATGGCTCAAGGAAAATATATCAAACCTAACTTCGGTGACAATAAGGAAGAAGTAGCTAAGATGATTGTAAAAGCCATTAAAGAAGGTAAAAAGGTTGCTTTTGTTTTAAATGCTAAAAAAGAAACCACTTATCTGTTCGCAGATATTTTAAACTTTAACTATGAAGATATCAATCCTAACAACAAGCCTATTGTAGTTGCTAATTTGGATGAAAATATAGGTCTTCCAAGAATCAGAAATCATGCAACCAACATTACAGAACAGTTGGACATTCCTATTGATTACATAACTGGTGGTCTTGATGAATATCCGGTTACAGGTAATGTTGCAGGAGAGTATTTAAAGGAAATTAATCCTGACATGCTTGTTGTATTTGGTGTTCCTCATGCATTTCCTGTAGAGGATTTTGATGCTCACTCAATAGCTATTACCGACGGGCCACGTCTTGTGGAACCTCTAAGGGATTTGGGATATGACAATGTTGTTGCGGAACTTGATGCACATTCAAAAACTTTAGGAACCGATGAGATAGTTTACTCTGATTTTGGCTCAATGATTAGATCAGCCATTGAATGGGAGAAGTAAGTTGATTTTATGATAACGATTATTGATTATAAAAGTGGAAATCTTAGAAGCATTTCCAATGGTTTTAGAAAGTTGGATTGTGATGTTGAAGTCACAAGTGATGTTGAGAAGATAGCTGATGCTGATTTTTTGGTCTTGCCTGGGGTCGGTGCTTTCGGTGAAGCAATGAAGAACATAGAGCCATTTAAGGAAGTTATTTATGAACATGTAAATGATGATAAGCCATTTTTAGGAATATGTCTGGGCCAACAACTTTTCATGAGTGATAGCGAAGAGTCACCTGAAGTTAAGGGATTGGACTTTTTTAAGGGATCTGTGGAATATTTGCCGGTTGATTTAAAGATACCTCATATGGGATGGAACAGGCTTGAAGTTACAAATGACAGCCCTATTTTGGAGGGGGTAGATGGAAAATACTTTTATTTCGTCCATTCTTATCATGTTGTTCCTGAGGATGAGGAAATCATTGCAGCTACAACAGATTATGGTATGGATGTTGTGGCAGCGTTATCTCAAAATAATTTATTTTCAACTCAGTTTCACCCAGAAAAAAGTGGTCGTGACGGTTTAAAGATTTTAAAGAATTTTATTAATTTAAGAGGATGAAAACATGGATATGGAAGGTTTTGTAAGGGATAGAATTAGAGATGTTGAAGATGATGAGTTGAAAACAATCTTGGCATCTAGAATTCGTGAATATAAGGATGTTGATGAGGAAAATGCTCTTTTGATAGCTAATAGTGTAATCGATGAGGTAAACACAACTCTCAAACTTGAAGAATGTGATGACGAATTTTTACAGGATATTGCATCTATTCCAAAAGCCAACGTTGGAATGGGAAAAATGGGAGTAGGTTCACGTGGAGCTGGAGATTTCTTTGTTCACAGAAAAATCGCAGAAATTGTTGCAAGTACCAATACTGCATCCCTAGTTAACCCATCTGAACAGGATGATGGAGGTGTTGTTCGTGCAAAGGCTGACAATGATGATGTATACATTACCACAGCGGTAGATGGTATACATTCCCGTTTAAGTGAATATCCTTTTTTAGGAGGTTTTCACGTAACAAGGGCAACACTTCGTGATGTCTGTGTAATGGGTGCTGATCCAGTAGCTATCCTCAGTGATATTCATTTAGCTGATGATGGGGATGTTGGAAAACTTTTCGACTTTACTGCAGGTGTTGCAGCAGTATCTGAACTTGTAGATGTTCCTATTGTTGCAGGAAGTACATTGCGTGTTGGTGGAGACATGGTTTTAGGTGACAGGCTTGTTTCTGCTGTTGGAAGTGTAGGTGTATCAAACTATCCTCCGACTGCAAGGAAGGGAGCCACCGAAGGGGATATCATTCTTTTAACTGAAGGTTCTGGTGGAGGAACTATTACTACAACAGCTATTTACAATGGTTTCTTTGATGTTGTATGGGATACAATGAATGTTAATTTCGTTCAGGCTTCTCATGCATTGTTTGAAGCGGATTTGGTTAAGGATATTAATGCAATGACTGATGTTACAAATGGTGGTCTTCGTGGAGATGCTCATGAGATTTCCAATACTACTGGTGTGGGTTTGGAATTCTACGAAGAGGAAATTAACAAGACAATAGCTCCAAATGTATTGAACATGCTTCAGGAGTTGGATATTGATCCTTTAGGCGTATCAACAGATTCATTGATGCTCATCGTACCTCCTGAATTTGTGGATGATGTCAAAAAGACAGTGTCTGATGCAGATGTTTTAATATCAGAAATAGGTGTTGTCAATGATTCTGGTGTCCCTGACCTGATTCGTGAAGATGGAACTGTTGAAAAACTCGTTCCTCAATTTAGGGAAGCAGCATACACCAAAATCAAGAAACTCGTTGGAGACACCACTCCTGAGGACTTTGAAATTATGAAAGCACAGGTTCAGGAAGCTGCAGACAGGGCAATTTCCAAAAAGGAACGTGTGATTAAACACATTCGTGAAAATTAATTTTTTCACACTTCTTTTAATTTTTTTTATTTGCTTTTATAGACTATCTTCATGAAAGATAGCAAAGGTTTTTTTGAAATTTTCGATGGTTTGATGGCCATTGTACTTCTTTTTACAATTTTTCTGATTTTCAATTTTGTTTTGACGGTTCCGGACAGTTCAGTCTCCTCAATTTCCCATGAGTTCAAGGAATCGCAGGATGTTATGGAACAACTGGCTACTAAAACCAATATTGATGAGGATAGTTTTTTGGATGAGATTACAGCTATNNGTAAAAATTCCAAGAGAAGTGTTCGGGAGGTTTCTGCACTGTGTAAAACAAAGTTTAAAATTCTGGGTCTGGATAGAAATTATTATTTTACAGAAACGTCTCATTTAAATGGTGATGAAATAATATCTGATGGAAATATTGACTCTGCAAATAATATAACTCCAGCATGTAGATATTGTGGAGATTATTGTTATGTATTATATGTATGGTAGTTAAAAAAAGTAATGTTTAAGCCCAAAAGGGGCTTTAAAAATTTATATTTGTGGATTGTAGGTACGGGCACCGAATTCAGCATCAAGCATGAATAGGATGTCTGAGGAATTGTTGCCTCTTTTGATTTTACCGAGGTTTTCCATTGCGTTTTCTTCCTCTTCAACTTGCTCTGCAACATACCATTGTAAGAACTGGTTGGTTGCGTGATCTTTTTCTTCAATAGCTAAATCAACAAGGTTGTTAATCAATGAGGTAACTAACTGTTCATGTTCTAATACATGTTGGAAGATTGCTTCTACTCCGTCCCATTCAGTTTGAGGAGCTTCAATTGCTTCTAAGGTTACTTTTCCACCTCTGGTAATGATGTAGTTGTATAACTTCATTCCGTGATCTTGTTCTTCTTTAGCTTGAACGTTCATCCATTGTGCAAACCCAGGGTAGTCGATTTCTTCTAGATATGCTGCCATGGACAAGTATAAGTATCCTGAATAAAATTCTGCGTTTACTTGGTCGTTTAATGCTTTTTCCATTTTTTTAGATAACATATATAATCACCTTTTTTATTCATATTATTCTTANNTATTCTTTTAATATTTATACTTTTTTTAACACCATTTCCTTTAATTTTAAATACTAAAAAAACTATATATTATAATGTACTATTTTTAACATAAGCCCCGATGGTGTAGTTTGGATAACACGTAGGACTGCGGATCCTATTCCCCGGGTTCAAATCCCGGTCGGGGCATTTATTTTATTATATTTCACGTGGTATAATGTTAAATGCTAATAGTTATGTAACAAATGAAAAGGGTATTGGAGGAACTATTAGAAATCAATATGAAGATTTTTATGTTGAGGAGATTCCAGATTTAGTTCCGACAGGTGAAGGTCCAAACATATGGATTTGGATTGAAAAGATAGGAAGGACAACATTGGATGTTGTTTTAGATATTTCTCGTGATTTGCATATATCTCGTAAGATGATGGGTTTTGCTGGAATGAAGGATAAGAAGGCCAGAACCCAACAGTGGATTTGTATAGCCAATATGGATTCGGATGAGCAGATGGAACAGGTCAAGGCTTTGGACATTTACAGAACTGATTTTTTAAAGGTTACCCGTGGTCGCAAAAAACTTAGAATGGGTCAGCTCAAGGGCAACAAATTCAAAATTCTCATTAGGGATTTGGATGATCCTGTTGAAAGTGCGGAAATAGCCAATAATGTTTTGGCACAATTGGAAGTTACTGGAGTTCCCAATTACTTTGGATGGCAGCGTTTTGGAAAGCCAAGAACCAATACTCATTTAGTAGGGGAAGCTCTTGTTCAAAATGATTTGAAAGAGGCCGTCAGGAGATATATTGGTAATCCTACAGATGATGAGCACCCTCAAAATCAGGAGGCCCGTCAGGCCTATGATGACGGTGAATATGAGAAATCACTGGAATTGATGGGTAAAGGAATGCGTTATGAAAAAATGATGCTTAGGGAGCTTATCAAGAATTCTAAAAAAGGAGAGTTAACAGACAAGGCCTATAAAAATGCATTGTATGCACTTCCGAAACCTCTTCAAAGAATGTTTGTACATGCATATCAGTCATTTTTATTTAATGATGCCGTTAGCAGAAGGGTGGAAATGGGAATCAACAGTTATATTGAAGGAGATATAATTATTGATAATGAGGAGCATATTGTCCGTGACAGGACTCCTGAAGAGTTTGAAGAAATGATTTTAAACTTTGAAGCAAATCCAACATCTCCATTATATGGAACCAAGGTACCATTTGCAGAGGGGGCTGTTGGAGAAATGGAAAAAGATGTTCTTAATAGCTATAATCTGGAAAAAGCTGACTTTGAAGTTCCAAANNTTGGAAGCCATGGACTTAGACGTGCAATGAGGTTTAAAGTTTGGGATACGTCAGCAACTGCTACTGATGAAGGTGTTTTAGCAGAATTTTCAATAAACAAAGGTTCATATGCAACTGCTGTTTTAAGAGAAGTTATGAAAAAAGATGTGGTATAAATGGTAATTAAAGCAAGAAATATCGGAAAGGGAATAGGAAAAGGGGAACTGATAGTTAGCAGTGAACCGATTAGTTTTTTAGGAGGGGTAAACCCTGAAACAGGAATTGTCATCGACCCTAATCATGAACTTAAGGGTGAAGTGATAAAGGATAAGGTACTGTTCATTCCTGGAGGAAAAGGTTCTACTGTAGGTTCATATGTTATTTTTCAAATGAAGAAGAACAATACAGCCCCAAAAGCTATTATTTGCATTGAAGCGGAACCGATTATTGCTACTGGTGCAATAATGTCTGATATTCCAATGGTGGATTCTCCTGAAGATATTTCAGAACTTGTCAATGGAGTGTCTGTAGAAGTGGATGGAAACGAAGGGACAATAACAGTTTTATAGCTGGAGATTGCAATGGAAATCGTAATCAACAATGTGAACATTTTAAACCCTGGAAACGATATTCTTCATGGAAACATATTGATTGAAGACAATATAATCAAGGAGATTTCTCCATTTAACATAAAATCAGATGGTATTCTAATAGATGGTGAAGATGATTTTCTCATGCCTGGGTTCATTGACCTACACACTCATATTTTAGCCAAGGGATTTCACAAGGAGGAGAACATGGCAAATCCTCTTTCAATTCATTTTTATAATGGAGTTCCACATTCTCTCCAGACATTAAATGCGGGAGTTACCACAATAAGGGATTGCGGGTCCGCAGATTTGGGAGTTAAGATGGCTCAGCAGAGAGGACTCTTCCCAGGACCTAAAATGGAAATATCAGTCACTCCTTTAATGACAACAGGAGGCCATTTTGACCTATTTTTGCCATCAGGATTTGATTTGGAAATAATGTATCCTGGATTTCCGAAGGGAAGATGCGATGGGGTTGCTGAGGTTCTTAAAAAAACACGTGAGGTAAAAAGAGCAGGGGCAGATTTCGTAAAGGTGATGTGCAGTGGAGGAGTTTTAACTACCAACACCTCTCCAGAGGCACCACAATTCAATATAGAAGAGCTTAAAACCATTGTTAAAGAGGCCAAAGCAGACAATCTTAAAGTATCTGCTCACTGTCATAGTTTGGCGGGAATGGAAAATGCGATTCTTGCAGGAATTAATTCAATAGAGCATGGAACTTTCGTAGACCCAAGAATGGCCAGTGAAATGAAAGATGCCAACGTATCCCTAATTCCAACAATGCTTGTACATCACTACCTTTATAAACACGGCTTTCCTAAATGGGACATTTATGGAAAGGAAAAGAAAGCCAAGCTGAAGGAGATAGTCAAGGTTCATAAGGAAAACGTATCAATGGCCTATGAAAAGGGCGTTAACATATTAATGGGAACAGACAGTGGTGTCATTCCTCACGGCCATAATCTGGAAGAGCTATCTCATTTGGTTGATATTGGTATGAGTCCTGCAGAGGCAATAGCCAGTGGAACAAGCAGGGCTGCAGAATTTTTAGGAAAAGATAATTTGGGTGCCATTGAACGCGGAAACATTGCAGATCTTATTTTAGTCAACGGAAATCCTTTATCCAATGTTGGCCTTTTGGCAGATAATAACAATATTTTATGTGTTATTCAGGATGGAAAAATAGTAAAAAGTTAAAAGAGTTAATGTGCTCTTTTAACTGGTGGAACATAGCGTTTAAGGGCAAGTGAAAGTGAAATAACGGTCACTGAACTTAATGCCATTGCAAGACCTGCCCATTCAGGCATAAACATTAATTCAAAGCTGGCATACAATGCTCCGGCAGCCAATGGGATTAGAATCATGTTATATGCAAATGCCCAGAATATGTTCTCTTTAATTCTTTTCATTACTTTTTTGGAGAATTGTACTGCTGCAACAACATTTTCCAAATCTCCTTCCATTATAACGATATCTCCACTTTCCATAGCTATGTCTGTTCCATTTCCCATAGCTACTCCAATATCTGCCTGTGTAAGGGCAGGAGCATCGTTTATACCATCTCCAACAAACAATACTTTTCCATCAGTATCATTTTCCTGAATATTTTTCACGATATCCAACTTGTTTTCAGGAAGTACGTTTGCTTCTACATTGTCTATTCCAACTTTTTCCGCAACATTAAGGGCGGTTTTTTCATTGTCTCCAGTAAGCATATAGGTTGTAATTCCCATTTTATGGAGCTCTTCAATGGTTCTTTTTGAATTTGGTTTGATTTTATCGGAAAGACTGATTATTCCTTTTATATCTTCATCAACAGCTATTAGAATGGTTGTTTTACTTTCATTTTCAAGATCCCTATACTGTATTAGTACCTCTTCAGGAATTATGATGTTTTCAAGAAGACTCATGTTTCCTGCAAGAACTTTTTTGCCATCAATCTCTGCTGAAAGACCTTTTCCAGTAATGTTTTCAAAGTTGGAAGTATCCAATGAGTTTACATTCATCTCCTTGCCTTTATTTACAATTGCCTTAGCTATAGGATGGTTTGAATTTTTCTCAACGCTTGATGCAATTTGTATCAGTTCATAATCTGAAATACCGTAGGTAATGATACCATCCACTTGAGGTTTTCCCTCTGTAATGGTTCCTGTTTTATCAAATGCTGCTACATTGATTTTTCCTGCGTTTTCCAAGGTGTCACCATTTTTAATGAGGATACCAAATTCCGCAGCTCTTCCAATTCCTACGGTTACTGCTGTAGGTGTAGCCAAACCAAGTGCACAAGGACAGGCCACAACCAAAATTGAAATCAATGTTGTAAGAGCGAACAGGAGTGTTGATCCTACGATAAAATACCATATGCAAAATACGACAATGGCTATTGTAAGAATCACTGGAATGAAATAGCTTACTGCAGTATTTGCAATTTTTTGAACTGGAGGTCTTGAACTTTGAGCTTTCTCAACAAGTCTTATAATGTTGGATAGGACTGTTTCTTGNNTGCTTCAATCTGCAAGACACCATCTTGGTTTATTGTACCTGCAAACACTTCTGAATCTACAATTTTTGTTTTTGGAATAGGTTCTCCGTTAATCATTGATTCATCAACATAGGATTCTCCCCCAACCACAATACCATCTACAGGGATTTTATCTCCTGGTCTTACAAGCACTATGTCTCCAATCTGTATTTGGGCTATTGTAATTTCCTCTTCCTTAACTATTTTACCATTTTCCAAGATAATTTTGGTTGCGTTAGTGGGTTGAAGACCAATAAGTTCCCTAATTGAATCAGATGTGCTTTTTTTAGCTCTTGCTTCTAGATATCTTCCAATAAGTAAGAATGAAGGAAGCATGATTGCTGTTTCATAAAACATGAATGAATGATCAAGGACTATGTGGAATGTTCCAAGAATACTTGACACATATGCCACTACAATACCCATTGAATACATTACATCCATGTTCAGATTTTTATGTGTAAGTCCGTTCCATCCGGCTTTTAGAATTGGAAGTGACACATAAATAAACGGAGCTATGCTTATTATAAGAGATACCATTCCCATTGACAGTCCGAATGGATGCCAATGTACATACATCAGAATCATAAGGACTGTTGAAAAGAAAAATCCAACAATAATCCTATATAACTTGTTCCTAAGGTCTTTTTGATAGATTTCGTCCTCATCAATTTCCAGCTGACCGTCTATTCCCATAACTTCAAAACCCAAGGATTCAATTACTACTTTCATATCATCCAAGTTTACTTTATTCTTATCATAATAAACTTTAGCACTGTTTGAAGCCAAATCAGCCTTGACATCGTATATTCCATCCAACCGCATGAGAAAATTCTCTACATTCATAACACAGGAAGCACAGTGCATCCCATGAATCTTTAATTTGACCTCATCGGTATGAATTTCAAAACCTAAATTTTTAACCAATGTCTGAATTTTTTCAAATGATATTTTTTTAGGATTTACCAATAGTTTCAATTTGTTTGTTGCAAGATCCGCTTCAACGGATTCTACTCCTTCCTCTCGTTCAAAAGTTTTATCCAAGCTTAGAACACAGGAAGCACAGTGCATACCTTCTATAGGCAAATCCATTTCTTTAAGACGTGCCATTTTCATCACCTATTATTTGAATGTCACACTAAAACCTGCCTCTTTTGCAGCAAGTTCAATGTCATCTTTTGAAACTTTATCAGTATCTACGTTAATTTTAGCTAATTCAATTCCAGAGTCGAATTCAGCATCTTTAACTCCATCTAATCTCATAATGCTACTTATAACGGTATCAACTATAAAATCATCATGTAATCCATTAATCTTTAGTGTTATTTGTTCCATTACCATATTCCTCACCTTGTTTGAATATGGTATGTTTTAGTTAATAAATTTTTAATTTATAAAAATAGTAAAGTCGCAA
>DAII01000002.1:8675-8826 GCA_002496065.1 Methanobrevibacter sp. UBA586 | reverse complement strand
ATACAACAACGCTTATGATAATTCCAAAGTAATCTCCGCTGGTAACAGCGTTAATAATTCCGGAAATCAATCCTAAAATCAAGCAGATTAGGCCAATTGAAAGTGCAAAAGTTTTAACATCAATGGATTCTAGGGAAGAATCATTGATTAT
>DAII01000002.1:4814-8575 GCA_002496065.1 Methanobrevibacter sp. UBA586 | reverse complement strand
GATTTGGTATAATGAGTATGCCACTGCATTTTGTCCACTCATCATCAATGTTTGAATGGCTGAACTCAAAATCAATGGAATTAAAAGCAATCCTATAACATATTCGATTATAATCATTACTGTTGAAATGATGGCTAGTATGAGTGCTGTTGAGGTTGTGCTGATTTTGGATACTGTTCCGTCATCCTCAAGACCAAATGCAATTGAAGTCTTTTTTGAAATCACATTGTATAAGAATCCTTCAATGAAACTTCTATAGACAGCTACAACNNACAACAATTGTTCCACAAATCAGTGAAGGGACCAAAAATCCAATGACTCCAACATAATTTACAGAAACAATGCCCATTGCAATCAAAAGAACGATTGAAATTATAATTGAAAAAATAATAGATATTGCAGTTACCATAATTGTAACTGAACTAATATCTAAAGATTTTAATCTTTTAACTGTTGTCATGTTTTACCTTCTTTAAAACCAGTCTTTTGATTTTTCAATCAGTTCTTCAATAATGATCTTTGAAGATCCGATGTAGGTGTGAGGATCCATAATCTCTTCAACATCCTTTTCGGTCAGGTATTTTTTAACTTCCTCATCTTCTAGGATTAATTTACCGAGTAATTTGTTTTCCTTATTTGCCTTAATAGCATTTTTTCTTACAATTCCGTATGCTGTTTGTTTACCCATTCCACTTCTTGTAAGTTCTGCCATTAATCTTTCAGCCATAATCAATCCGTTGGTTAGGTTGAGGTTTCTTTCAATGTTTTCATCGTAGAATACCAAATTGCTAATTAGCTTGATTGTAAGGTTTAAAATGTAGTCAGTTAAAATACAACTTTCAGGGAACATGATTCTTTCACAAGAAGAGTTTGTAAGGTCTCTTTCGTGCCAAAGAGGATTGTTGTCAAGAGCTGCATTTACAAATGATTTTACAATTCTTGCAACACCACAGATACGTTCTGCTGTAATTGGATTCATTTTATGTGGCATTGTACTACTTCCCATTTGTTTTTCAGGGTCGAAGTATTCTCCAACTTCCATAAGTTCGGTTCTTTGGAGGTTTCTGATTTCTAATGCAATTTTATCTAATGTTGATGCGAGGTTAGCTAATGCCATTATGAATTCAACATGGTTGTCCCTTTGAACGACTTGGTTTGTGATTGATGCTGCAGGTAAACCTAAGATTTCTGCAACGGTCTTGTGAATTTCCCAACCTTGTTCTCCAAGTGCTGCGGTAGTTCCGACTGCTCCGTCTAACATAGCTACACAAACGTTCTGTTCGGCATGATCTACTCTTTCATATTGTCTGTGCAATTCATCAGCCCAAAGACCAAATTTCATTCCATAGGTAATTGGTAGTGCATGTTGACCGTGAGTTCTTCCAACAGCTACCTTGTCAATGTTTTCTTCAGCTAATTTGAGTAATAATTCAGTTAATGTTTTTATCTTGTCTTTAATGATTTCTGCAGAATCTTTGATAAGCAATGAATTTGAACTGTCGATTACATCGTTGGAAGTTGCTCCAAAATGTACATATTCTCCTGCATCATTGTCACAGACTTCTCCAAGACCTTTAACGAGAGCTCCAATATCGTGTTTGGTTGCCTTTTCAATTTCATTTACTCTTTCCTGCTTCACATATTGGGTATTTGCCTTTTTAGCAATTTCGTCCGCTACCTCTTGGGGAATAATGCCTAACTTTCCCTCTGCCTGTGCAAGTGCGGATTCTACGTCCAGCATTCTTTGTAATTTATTTTCAGTTTCCCAGACTGCTTTCATTTCTGGGGTACCATATCTAAATTCGATTGGATGTATAGCCATTTTTATCACTTAATTTTAGTATTAACTATATATTTGTTTATAATCTTATTTATTATTATTATCAGTAAGCTTTATATATGTAATAATGTCATACATAAGTGTTAAATATTTCTTACATTTTGAAATAGGTGATCATTTGAAGACCAATATTAAAGAATTGAGAAAGGAAGTTGGATTGAGTCAGCAAAAATTAGGTGAATTGGTAGGAGTAACAAGACAGACCATTAATGCACTTGAAAATGCAAGATATAATCCTTCGTTAATCTTGGCCTATAAAATTACAAAGATATTGGGAAAAGAACTTATAGAAGAAGTTTTCATTTTAGATGATTGAGGTGTTTTTAATGATATTGGACATATATAAAGATTCTTTTGAATATGCAGGACAAGACGTCAAAACCATTCTTAAATTGGGAGTTTTGTACTTTTTAAGTTTTTTTATAATTCCTATATTCCTTGTTGCAGGTTATCAATATAGGGTAATAGGAGCAGGAATTAATGGAATGATTGGGGGAGATGATAAACTTCCTTCATTTGACAACATAACTGGTATGTTTGTAGATGGAATAAAATACATTTTAGTTCAAATAGGTTATTTGATAGTTCCTGGAGTTGTGTTTGTTATATCTATGATGTTAAGCGTGTACTCTGATGCTGCGTCAATATTGGCATTTGTAGTTGGAATTATTCTGTTTATAATATCTGAATTATACATGTTCATAGCAATTCCCAATATGATAGCTAATGATGGATCACTTAAGGCAGCATTTAAGTTTAAACGATTAAACGAGATTATTAAGATGATTGGCCTTGGAGAATACATAATGGTCTATGTTGGAGTGCTATTGTTAGTCACTGTAATTTCATTAGTCGTAGCATTTATTTTTATTATGGTATCCTCCATATTTGGCATTGCAATAGCATATGTCGCTCCTTCAGTGAGTATGGGGGTATTAATAGTAACCGAAATAATATTAGGGTTTATATTCTCCTTTGTCGTAGGACCATATCTGGGGATATTTGCAGGTCGTGCAACAGGCCTAATTTATGGTGTTGGTGAATAAGGAGTGTAACTAAATATTATTAAAAAAAAGTTTTGAATTATCCTCAAATGATTTTAAAAATACTGCACTTTTTGCAGGATTTTTAATTTTATTTTCAGCATTGGGAACTTGCAAATAGATGGATTTCTTGGCTGGTCCTTTGAAGGTCCTATCTATCTTAATAGGATTATATGTATCAGATTTATTCAATTAAAAAAAGTATTTAAACTTTTTTCAATATATTACTTTTAACATGTACACAATTAACGAACAACTGAAGAAGACGCCTCTAGTTAATGTGGCTGCGGTTTTGCTTATAATATTCTTGGCAGTGATTGCTGTAGAGGCCATTTTTGATTTTGATTCCAATTACATTGTCGAAATCGTAGAAGTGATTTTTATAGGTTATTTCATCTACAGGTTTAGACATTGCAAGACAAGCTTCAAAAATGACTGTAAAAATATTTTCAGAAGTGTTCCATTCAGATATGTTTTATTGATTGTTATTTTAAACATCTTTTTTTCATATGGGATGATTTACCTTTATTATGTGTTCATTGACTATGTTCCTGACCTGTCATTTTTATATTCTGTAATAGTTTCAACCAAAAATATCGGTGTTGCAGAATCTTTAATCAGTACAATCATTCNNGGGGAATAATATTCAATAAATTAAACAAGTATTTTTCAATATCCTTTGCAATTATAGTCTCTTCCATTCTCTTTGGAATATCCCACGATGTGGGAGGGATTTTCTCGGCTTTTGTTTTTGGAATATGCATGGCTATTCTGTATATCAAAAGCTCAAACATTTTAGTGCCGATATTTGCTCATTTCACAAATAACCTTCTCTCTGAAGTAATTTACTACTTGGATTTCGATGGCTTGATATTTTC